>CALFHF010000073.1 GCA_937875855.1 uncultured Flavobacteriales bacterium | reverse complement strand
CCTAATAAACTTGAGTCGTGTGATATCTTCATCTCCTGCTGCCAGTCTTTTCTTCATCAGAGACCTAATGAAAAACCTGAAAATGATGGCAGAAATAGTAGCCACAGTGAAAGCCATAACGACCAGAATTATATAATGGAAATCCCAGATGTTCATCTTTTCAGTTTTTTTTCTTTGCTATTGAAGGTATATCCCATTCCGAGCGCAAGGTAGTCTGCTTTCGCATAATGCGTTTTCAAACTCAATTCCAAGAACATCCTTTCGCTGATACTTCTTCTTCCACCGAAACGGTGATACAATCCTCCTTGCTCCTGAACCCCTTGATTCACATAGAACCCATTATGCAGAAAGAGGGAGCTTTTACCAAATCTCATCTTAATCCCTATATGAAGTCCTGCTTGGAGAAAGAATAATCCCGACAACGTATCTGTGTCGAATTCTTGATACGTAGCCCTGTTATGGATTAAGTCTGCACCTATGTCGTAGCTCAGTTTCCTAGAGAAATCATTCTCCCACATAAGACGCAATTCTTGCACACCATGTTCGTTGTTCAAGAAAGAATCTGACTGCCTCATTCCCACTGAAACGATACCAGTCCAGCTGCTCACTCCCGCTTTAGTAAACGCATCAGTACGTATGAATGGGTGTGCTTCCTTCGTAGTTCTCCAAGCTAATGTGAGATCAGCATTCGCCACGTTCACGCCCAAATTAGGTAGGCGAATGGAGGCATTAGAAGCATGACTGATGGAAAGTCCAGTACTCATCATGAATCGCCCCATGCTGCGCTGGTAACGCATGGCTATCAAGAAATTATAATTGATTTTGCTCCCTATAGCGGTATTGAACATGTTTTCCTGCAGGTCGTAGGTTTTGGTCAAATAAGCCAATCCCACACCCATACGAAGCATAAGTCCGTTAGAAGCATCTCCAGCCAAGGGAACTCCGATAAAGGGATAAAGCGCAAAGAAATCTCCTAGCTCCCTGCGGTTTCCCATGTCTATATACCAGAATCCAATTCCTGTCTGAGGCCCTTTATAATCCTGATGCCATGTTTCTGAGCCGTCTGTTTGTTTGATATATGAGAGCTCGAAGCTCTTCGCATGGCCCTGTTGAAGCTGAGGAAGTGTAGTTCTGTGCGGAATAAAAAACCCATGAGAGCCCCTGAATTCAATCCAAGAATCAGACTGTGCCTCGGCCAGAGAGAACAGAAAGACGGAGAGTATGGCAAAGAGTAATCTCATTCAGCCCGCGAAAGTACGAAGCCTACTCTCCCAGCTGCAATTCCCTTTCTTTGTCCATTAGAACAATGGATCAGAGCAACATGGCTAGAGAAAAAGAAAAAGAGGCTTTCGGGCGACTGTTAGACATCATGGATGAACTCAGGGAGAAATGTCCTTGGGATATGAAACAGACCATGGAAAGTCTGCGACACTTAACCATAGAAGAAACCTATGAGCTGAATGACGCTATCTTGGACAATGACCTTGACGAGATCAGGAAAGAGCTTGGAGATATTCTACTTCACATCGTTTTCTATGCCAAAATAGGTTCTGAGAAAAATCGTTTCGGAATGACAGAAGTCATTGACGGAATCTGTGAGAAATTAATTAGTCGTCATCCTCACATATACGGAGATGTAATAGTAGCAGATGAAGAAGAGGTGAAAGCAAATTGGGAAAAACTCAAACTGAAAGAAGGAAAGAAGTCCGTTCTTGAAGGAGTTCCAAGTTCCTTACCACCGCTCGTTAAAGCCCTACGTATTCAGGATAAAGTAAGAGGTGTTGGATTTGATTGGGATCATAAAGATCAGGTATGGGAGAAGGTGAAAGAGGAGATTCAAGAATTGCATGAAGAGGTAGAGAAAGAATCAGATAAGATAGAAGATGAATTCGGAGATGTGCTGTTCTCACTAGTCAATTACGCCCGTTTCCTAGGCTTGAATCCCGATGATGCATTAGAGCGCACAAATAGAAAATTCATTCGCAGATTCCAGTTCATGGAGAACGCAGTAGCCGAGGAAAAGAAGGCCCTGAGTGATATGAGCTTGGAAGAGATGGATGTGTATTGGGAGCGAAGCAAGAAAGCTACGTGAGAATAGACAATGGCCCTTCGACAGGCTCAGGGTACTAGAATGGAGAATGGAATTTAAAACTCAAATCGTGAATTTTGAAGCTTTAACCTTGAACCTCGAATCTATCCTTTCTTCATATGCAAAATAAGCCTAGGTGATCTCAGTTCATCAAATGGGCTTAGGTGATAATCACCGAATGTGTTTATCAATTTCAATCCAGATTTCTTAATTAATTCTTTGAAGTCTTGAAGCGTTAATGCCTGAACAGATTCGCTGTAGACCTTTTCATGGTCACCATCTTTCACCTTGATTTTCTTGATGATACACCCGTTCACGAGTGACTTAGAAGTGAAGAATTCTATTCCTTTACGATGGATGTGTTCTTCCTTGTCAATGAGAGTCAGGGCTTTTTTGACATTTAGGTAATCAATCAAGATATCTCCATTTGGCTTGGTAACAGCTTTCATGGCTTCAAGCACCTTTAAGTTCTCCAGCGTATCATCAAAGTACCCGAAGCTGGTAAAGAGATTAAAAACAGCGTCAAAATCGCCTTTACGATACGCTTCACGCATATCCCATTGCTCGAAATGGATCAGGTCGCTGTTATGATCAAGCAAGGAATTGATGCTATTCGCAGAAAGGTCTAATCCTGTGACTTTGAATCCCTTGGAAGCGAGGTGAAGCGCATGTCTTCCCTTACCACATGCCAAATCCATGACATGATCTCCAGGTTTCAATCCCAAGTCAAGCACCAAGCGATCAATAAAGGCTGCGGCCTCCTTATGATCTCTGTTGGCATATAAGACATGGTAATACGAAGTATCGAACCAGGTCTTGAACCAATCTTGCTCTTGAACATTTGCCATCATCCTACAAGGTACGGAAGCCATTGATTTATTAAGTGAAGCATACAGCTCAATAAAAATGAGCTGTATGAAATAAAAAAAGTCCCACACGCTCAGCGGGATGGGACTTGTTCTCTAGTGAGGCATACTGGATTCGAACCAGTGACCCCTACCCTGTCAAGGTAGTGCTCTGAACCAACTGAGCTAATGCCTCTTTGTGTTCTCAAAGAATATTTCAAAAAAAAATCCCGCCCCGTATGTGCGGGACGGGAATTCTTTGTGGGCGCTGAGGGATTCGAACCCCCGACCCTCTCGGTGTAAACGAGATGCTCTGAACCAACT
>CALFHF010000072.1 GCA_937875855.1 uncultured Flavobacteriales bacterium | reverse complement strand
TTCCTCTGTTAGTCCCATCCTTTTCAAGCCCGTAGACATATAGGTGATGGAAGCGTATGCCTACGAAATCTTTGATTTTAATAGTTCACAGAAGCTCTATGAGGTCGGATATAGAGCAGTAATGGAGCATAAAAATGAGCTCGTTTCACTCTTGGGAAAGTGATTCCATTTTGGGCCTCTTGGCAACAAATAAAGCGATGTAAAAGAACACAAGGAGTGCGCCCAAGGCACTCATAAGGAACACGGCCTGTGCACCAAATCCATACCAGACCAATCCCGCCACAGAACTCGCCAAAAGCGCAAAGAGACTCTGGAAAGCTGAGTAGGTGCCAATGGCCGTGGCAGTATCTTTCTTCTCACAGATATTGCTGATCCAGGCTTTGGAGATTCCCTCCGTAGCAGCCGCATAGATCCCATACAAAAAGAAACAGCCGATGATCATATAAAGATCCGTGCTGAGCGCCATGCCCAGATATACGAAAGCGAAAAGCAAGATCCCGATTAAGAACATCTTCTTTAGTCCGATTTTATCTGCTCTAATCCCTAATGGATAGGCAAATACGGCATAGACCAGATTATAGAAGATGTATACGCCAATGACCTGACTATCATCAAGCCCGGCATCCTTTGCTTTGAGTAGGAGAAAGATATCGGAGCTATTGATTAATGTGAAAGCCAGCAGCCCGATAAGCAGTTTTCTGTAGCGCTCAGGACTCTCTTTCCAATAGCCTAAGAAGGAAAAGAATGCGACAGATTCATTTTTAAATTCCACTGCTCTTTTCTTCTCTTTCAATAAAAAAGTAGCGAGAATGGAGAGTAGTCCGGGGATAAAAGCGATGAAGAAAAGTGTTCGGTAATCCTTAGGATAGAAGTAGAGATAGATCAAGGCCAAAAGCGGCCCAAATACAGCGCCCAGAGTATCCATAGATCGATGGAAACCAAAGACCCGTGCTTTGTTCTCCGCGTTGGTCTCATCAGAGAGTAGGGCGTCTCGTGCTCCTGTGCGTATACCCTTTCCCAAACGATCCATTGTGCGCGCGAAGAAGATCCACAGCGGATAGATGAATAAGGCCATCATAGGTTTGGAGATGGCGCTGAACGCATAGCCTAGTTGCACGAAGGGGGCTCGTTTTCCGGCAGTATCAGAGCGCTTCCCAAAATAGCCTTTGGACAAACCCGCTGTCGCCTCGGCCACACCTTCAAGAATACCGATCAAGAGAATGGAAAAGCCGATTTCCTTCAAGTAGATAGGCATGATGGGATACAGCATCTCGCTGGCCATGTCGGTAAAGAAACTGACTATGGAAAGAACCCAGACGGTGCGTGTGATGTGTTTCAATGGGCTAGCTCTAGAAGATCATCTATGAATAATCAAGGTCACTTGGAAGCTTTGATGGACTTCTTGGCCCAAGAAACTAGTGTCTTAGGATCAGTAAGCACATCATCAGGAATGGAGAAATATGGCATTCTGCTGTGACGTTCTGAACCTTTCTTTTCATACTCAGCCTGATTGCTTTCAACAACATTCATGAGGTACTTGCCTTTAGAATCTATAATCACGAACATTTTTCCCTCATGGAAAATTCCATTTCCAACGAACATTTTCTTGGACGTTATATCTCCTATAGTCCCTATACGTTCGACAAAAGCCTCCGCTGAAAGAACGGAGGCTGGTGTCATTTTATCTCCTTGGATTCCCATAAGGGCAAGGTATGAAGATTAATAGTTCAAGTTCATTCTTGAGCAATTTCACCCACGTTCCCATACCAGTCTATGTTTCTTGACAGGTACATCACCGCTGCCAAGATTAAGAACAATCCTATGCTTCCAATGAGCAATGAATAATCCTGAAGTTGGATGATGATATAGATGAATCCGTATAGGAGAATCAGGATTCCTAACAAGAGCATAGGAAGCCGTTTGTCTTTGTAGAACGAGAAGGAATACGCAGTAATCACGCCTATGATAGCCGCACTTCCCGCGAGATATGCCTTTCCGAAACCTATGTGCTCAGAGAGCGCGATTAAGAGGATGAAGAAGAGGCAGAGTGCGAGACCTACAATCAAATATTGAATAGGATGAATGCGCAAGTTGTTCTTGATTTGAGAAAAGAAAAAAATCAAGAAGGTGAGTGAAATAATCATCACTGCATACTTCATAGAACGTGTGCTCTTCTGGTATTGATCCACAGGCATAATCAGATCCACTCCAAAATTTGCAGAATTAATCGTCTGAATAGAACCTTCAAATTCTTGAGGGAAATTTCTATTCAAGTGAAGTACCTCCCAATGTGCAGTGAACCCATTTTCATCTGGATTTCTGTTATCAGGAAAGAAGGCTCCGTTAAACTTGGGGTCAGGCCATGTAGAGCTCAAGTCCACGGTACTCACCTTGCCCAGCGGAGAGAAGTTCATACCATCACTTCCGTTAAAGTTAAGATCGAAAGCGAAGGAATACTTCTGAATGTCTCCATCTATAGGAACAGCTGTGCTTATTCCTGAATTCAGAACATCTGTGTCATTCACCCCAGGATCGAATCGCAGCTTAGTTCCAGCCCAATCAAGCGTAACTTCATTCTGAATGGTGCGCAAATCAGTGAATCCTAGTGAAACGTACGCTTGTGACCATTCCACATCACCCGTATGAATATTCAGTTTCTCGAAATCAGGGCGAACGAAGCTTCCGTCTAAGCTGAGTTTAGAAGTATAAACGACCACTTCATAAATCCCTCTATGGCGTCTTTCTGGCTCAATGATTCCCTTGATGTTTAATGCTTCAGGAAGGAAATGAGCGAGGTGAGTTGTCTTATATACTTTTTCATTTCCCTTGTCGTCCTTGCCAGTTGTGTAGCGATAGAAAGGGACAGTAAGCACAAGTCCCGTGATGGTTTGTTGACGTCCCCATACATCGGAGATTTCATTCAAGGCTTCTTGCCTATAGCTTTCGCGCTCCCATATAAGCCCTTCTACCATATTGATAGGAATGAGCAGAATGAGCACAAGAAATACCATGGTGAATATTTTAAGTCCAATGGAATTCTTAGTCCAATGGTTCATACGGTCTAGAAAGGAGCGATTGTCGTTCATGGTGTTCGGGATGAGGTTAATTTCTTCGGTTGAATAAAGAACTCCAGCATCCGCATCTTTATTCCCTCTCGAAGGTAGGAATCTTCCTAAAGAATGTTAACCGGGCATCAGTCTTTGAAAAGCTTGAAAACGAAAGGTTCTTGCCCCAATTTTTGAATTCGTAGTAGATATATTCCACTTCTCAAAGAGTTCAAAGAGACCCGTGTTTCATTTCTTCCTTCAAGAATTTTTTGTCCTGATATATTGAACACTTTCCATTGAAAATCTTGAATTAATTCAGAGCTAATAATCCATTCATTGCTGTTCTCGTTTCGTTGAATAGAGAATAGTTCTTGTGCTGTTGCGTTCTCAGGAATCGCATTTGGACTGCAAGGAAGTTCGTTAATGTACTCCCAGATATCGTCATTGAGCAAGGAAGGAACGAGGTATTCAGTCCCAGGTGCATTCCCCATACGCACCACCACGAGCCCTTGGCTTGGAACAACATTCAGGATCTGTCCATCTTTTCCCAAGGCCGCATAGAGATCAGTAGGAGCAGCAGGAAAGAGCGGCCCATCAAAGACGGTTTGGGTGCTAGGAATCATGACCTGATCGTAGCCATTGAGCCAAGTGAGGTAACCATAACTCGGATTCATGTCTTGCGATGAATGCGTCATATCATAGAGGTAATTGCTATCACCAAGAATCGCAGTACCATTCCACACTCCGTTATTCAAAAGCAGCAACCCGAAGCGTGCCATCATACGCGGCTTGCTGAAAAACACGTTGTTATCACCTACTTGGATAAAGAGCCCGTTCATTCCCATGTCATTGAACATATTCTGATAGGCGAAGACAGTCAGATTCTGCCCGGTCGCATTCTCCATAACATTGTCTAAAAGTGTGTAAGGACCATTGTGATAAGCCCATCGGGTGCCTGGCGCTGCTATGCATTGGAGACATTCAGGTAGCGTGCAATATGGATCGCCTGTACCATCATCAAGGCCGCTACTCATGCTCAGTTGATGGCGAATGAGGATCTGTGATTCTTCAGGTTCAGTGCAAGATGTCCAGCCCGTTCCTTGATATATTGAGCTGGGATCATCTATGTTCAATAATCCATCTTCTTGCGCAATACCTATAAGAAAAGCAGTGAGTGTCTTTCCGGCTGAAGCCCAGTACCAAGAGCTGTCAGCGGTGAATGTCCCTGTGTAGTGTTCCAAGACTATTTTTCCATCTTTCAAAAGAATGAAAGCTTTGGATTCTTGCTCATCAAGAAAGGAATAAAGCGCATCAATATTTTCTTGACACCAATTCAGAGAATCAGGGGGAAGGGTTTCCCAAGTTTCAGATCCATTGGGCGGAAAATAGAGTTCTTGGGCTTGAATTGTGGAGCAGAATACGACTAGTATGACAACAATACAAAGCTTTACGCCATTCTTTAATGTCTGATAGAGGTAAGTCATTTTATTTATTCTTTATAACTTAAAAAGTTGCTGATGCCATCGATTTCAGATTGAAGCGTAAGCATGTATATTCCGGTCTTTGTATGGTTTTAAGTCGAATTGCTTCAGACTCATGGAGGTTCCACTGAAATTAATAATGTCCTTTCATGGCGTATTAAAAATACGCAGTAAAATAGTCCCTTGCACATTCTCCAGGCCATTTATCTGAAGCACATTTGAAACTGGATTCGGATAAAGTTGAATGGCTGAAAGAGCGTATTCATCAGAGCCAACATTGCAACTTACCTTGCTACACCAATCTCGACATTCTAATTCGCAAGTTAGGGTATTCATGGATTCTTTATCCATACCAGCGTCAGGAAAAGCTCTCAATCCAATGGTTCTAAGATGTTCTAAAAATGCAGTATCATCAAGGCCATGATATTCACTTAATTCATTGACATATTCTTGAGACCAATCGGTCCAAATAAAAAATGGAGAGCGATGAGTTCAGAATTCTTCGATTAGCACACCCATTTTCCCCAACTGCGCATCACGCAAGGCTTCCATCACTTGTGACTGATTATTCATCACGAATGGACCGTATGTGGCGACAGGTTCGTTCAATGGAGCTCCGCTGAGGATCATGAATCGGGTATCGGCTGAAGCCTGAACATGAATGCGCTCTGAACCTAATTTGAAGTGAATCATATCCTTAGCTGTTACTTCTTGATCATTAATCTTTAGACTTCCATCAAGCAAGTAGAAAAGTGTATTGAAATCAGCAGGAAGGTCTATGTTGATGTGTGCCTCTTTTTTCACCTCACCTCGCAACAAGGTCATGGGAGAAAGGGTAGGAGCAGCGCCCTTCACACCCGCATATTCACCCGCGACAACAGCAATATGATAACCATCGCCAGTGACTCTTGGAGTCTGCTCATCACTGAGCGGAAGGTAAAAGGCCGAGTCCATTTTATGTACTGCGGGAGAATTCACCCAGAACTGTATGAATTCTAGTTCACCACCTGTCTTGGCTATCTCAGCATCGGGGCGCTCGCTATGAGTTACCCCTCTACCGGCATGCATCCATTGGGTACCGCCAGCATATACGATGGTATTCTCGCCCATGGAATCACGGTGCTGCACACTTCCTTTAAAGATGAAAGTCACCGGAGAAAAGCCTCTATGGGGATGAGGCCCTACGCCCACATCGCGTTGATGTTGATTTCCAGGAAGTTCTGATTTCCAGTGATGAATGAGCAAGAAAGGATCTACATAATCTAAGCTGCCCACAGGAAGTGGTTGATCTAGAATGTGCCCACCCATGTTCACTTTTTGAGCAGGGATGACATGAGCTATTTCTTTGTTTATCATTTTGTGAGTTATTTATAATTAAGCAATCATGGGCATGTAGCGTTCTCTGTTCTCTACGATGATCCAAATACTGATGGCCAAAAGAATGAGTGCAATTGCTATGTTTTCTGGAGCTTGAACTATATGGAACAAAAGTATTCCTGCCATAATAGGAAGAAGAATAATTGCGCCTAGAGCACGTGTGCGAGTGAAAATAATCAAAGCACCTCCGATAATCTCTATGATGGCAACTAAAGGGAATAGCCATCCTATTTGCATGAATGAAGCCATGGTTTCAGCAATAATCGCTGGCATCTCTTCAGGCATAGGCATGTAGTTAAAGAATTTGTTTAGTCCTGAATTGATCATCATCACTCCGAAGAGTATACTCAGAATGGTGAGAGTTCTTGTTTTCATAGGTAAAAGGGATTAGGATTATTTTTAAGATGTAGGTACAACAAAATATGTGATTATTCTATGCATCTCAATTTATCTAAAAGGGCATTGAGATGAAAAGCTTCTGAGGTGTTCAATCCTAGTTCAAGAGAGCCAGAGTTCTTAATTTCTACGTCTATTTTCTTCAAGGTGTTCAATCCAAAAGGAAGTATGGAAATCATGTATTCTCGTTTGTCCTTGCTTGACGTTTTGACCTGGATTAACTTCTTTGTCTTCAGTTTATTAATAATCAAGGTGAGATTAGATTGCTTGGCTAGCATGCGACCTAAGATATCTTTTTGGCACATGGATTTAGGAGAGCTTCCTCTGAGTATCCTCAATACATTGAACTGTTCAGCGCTCAGTCCGGAGGGTCTCAAGATAATCTTAGTCTGATTGCTCAACCAATTGGCAGTGAAAAGAACATTGATCCTCGCTTTATGTTCTTCTGACTGAAACTTGCTTGATTTTATTTCGTCTTCAATACTTCCCATTCTTGTGTTCTATCGCGGCAAAGATATACATAATAGATGTACCTACAAGTAAAAGGCGTGATACTCAGGCTCTTGTTTCTACAACTTATATTGTAGATAGCTTATATTCAGGGTATTAAAAAAAAGCCTAAAGCATAACATCTGGCCTTCTCTCCTAATCCTTAAGGCATCATTGCACCCTGAGGCTCTTGGACTTCAGCTGGTTTCCCATTTGTAATCTGAAGAGATAGATTCCTTGGGGTAGTTTTTTATCAAGGGATAATTGAAGGAAT
>CALFHF010000071.1 GCA_937875855.1 uncultured Flavobacteriales bacterium | reverse complement strand
CATTCTCCATTCCAGTACCCTGAGCTTGTCGAAGGGCCATTCTCCATTCTCCATTTCTCCATTTTTCCATTTCTCCATTTTTCCATTCTCCATTCTCCATTCTCCATTCTCCATTTCTCCATTTCTCCATTTTTCCATTCTCCATTCTCCATTCCAGTACCCTGAGCTTGTCGAAGGGCCATTCTCCATTCCAGTACCCTGAGCTTGTCGAAGGGCCATTCTCCATTTCTCCTCTATTAATCTAGTTCGGATATTCGTAAAATCTCCACCCTACGTTCTCTAGCTGCTGAAATACTAAACACAGAATTCTGCCTATCCTGAGGATTATCACTTACTTCTTTTTCAGAGCGCTCTTCGCCATACGGTATCTTCTTGATGAGGAGATGAGCTTCGCCTTGAGTAGGAGCTAGGTAGGGAAGTAAAGCACCATTTTCAAATGCCTTGAAATAATTAATTACACTGTTGATTCTTCGCTCGGTGAGGAGCTTATTGTAATCGTTCTGTGCCAGGGGACTTGCATACCCTTTAATCGCGATTTCAATGATTTTGTCTTTTTGTAATTCGCCTAGAAGAAGCTTAGTGACATCGTCAAGAATCTCCAGATTCGCTACTAGGCTAGCATCAAAGAATTCCTCCATCTGGGCTCTAGCATTCGCAGCCTGAGGTGGTGAGAGTCCCATTTTATATTCCTGAATGTATTCTTGGCGCATTCCAAGATAATCAGACAGCGTGGAAGCATAATTACGTGATGTGACGAGCGCGCGCGAGCCTGGATCAGGAATGTCATTGTGGAAATAAAGGCTGAGAGGAAGTAGATCTTCTAATTCAGAAACACTTTGAATCACATCTGGAACGTCCTTGCTGGGTTCATGTTCTAGGCTGTCTTTTTCCAATACAGCAAGCTCTTCTTTCTTTGAACGAGTTACAAGAAAAAGGTCGTTGCAACATTGAGAACCATCTATGCTATAGGCGCTGGATCTATTGGAACTCAAGAATCCCATATCTCCTTGCCAACGAAAATAGAGGTCATTCAAACTGCTGTTTAAAGGCGTTCCAAGATTCTCTACTTCAGCACTAAAAACATCAGGAGTTCCTTTGATGCTGAACACATCAAATCCTCCATATCCTGGATAGGAATCAGAAGAAAAATAAAGCAGAGATTCCTCAGAATCATAGCTAGGACTGATTTCATTTCCAGCAGAATTCACAGCTGGCCCAAGGTTTTTCACATTCCAAGTTCCATCCTTTTCTCTAGCTGACCAAATATCCATTCCGCCCATAGATACTGCTCTATCAGAAGAAAAAAGTAGAATTTCTTCTCCCTTATAATCAATCAGAAAAGGATGGGTCTGAGTTCCAGATGATTGATTGATTTCACCTTTCAATTCTTCAAAAGGTGAAGCGATAGAATCCTTCCATTCAAAACGCCCAATCACACACCTATGTAAATCCTCACAGCGACTGATGTAAAGATATTTCCCTGCTGGATCGAGCACAGGATTCACATAATTATACGTGGGATCCAGATGTTTGCTTTTCAAAACATCGGTACGTTTCCACGTATCACCTGACCAGGTACTGCGGTAGGATTGAATGCGGTAATGCTCAGGGTCTTCAAGTTCTAACTCAGAAGTATACGGCCCTCGAAGCGATGAAAAAAGCAAGGAACTATCAGGTAACATGAAGGCAGCAAAGTCAGATTCAGGGCCATTTATTCTGGGCCCAAGTTGTTCAATTTTCCATTCCTCTTTTTCATCAGGATGAAGGAGAGCATACTCACATGAGCGCATAGACTGGGCTATACTTTCCATCATTGAATCATCAGGCTCACCCGTGCGAAGTGCTCTTTTCCAATAGTCCAGCGCTTCCTCGTACTCACCCAAATACATATACATCTCAGCAAGGTGATACGGCCCATCAGGATAGAATCTGCCGCGATCTTTTCTGTACACACGATGATACAGCTGCAAGGCATCTCTGTATTGATGATTCGCCTCATGCGCTTGAGCCAATGCGTATTGCAATTCTGCTCGTGTAGAATCTAGCGCGTAGGCTTTAGAATAATAAGAAACAGCGCCTTGAAAGTCTTCATCTTGTTTTGCTTCTTCAGCCAATTCAATCCACTTCGCATATTCTTGAGCGCTCATGGTCAGGCTAAGAAAAAGTACTGCTATGCCGATGAGAACTCTCATAAATACACAGGACATTTACGATGGGGAGCGCGCACTTCTCTGAACAGGTCTACTACATAGATTACGGCTATCTCCAGCCCTCCGCGATTCCTACTTGCCACTTCAAGGCTAGAAAGATTAAAGTCATAACTCAGTCCTACTGTCCATTGATCATAGTCCATGCCCACTTGCACGTACGCAGCGTCCTGCAATCGCCCAAATGCGCCCACATAGAGCCTGCGTAAGGCCATAACATCATCACGCAGCACATACCTGAATCGAGTTCCGAGAAGAAGCTCTGAATACGTTCCTTGCTTCATGAATTGCACAGCGGGAACTAAGTCGAGGTCATCACTCAACCCGAATGAAAGTTCTGCGTGTGCATTGAATCGAGGATCTAGTTTGATAGAGGAGTTATTTTGAAAACTCACATCGGGATTCGTGACGTTAAAAAGACTGAACCCAACCTTCGTATACTTCCTGTCAGAACTGCTTTTTATATACGCTAATCCCATGGCAAGATCAAGGTGAGAGACTTTATTAAAAGCTCCAGGTTCCATGGTGCTGGCGCTGGGGTCATAGAGACTGCCATTGTATTGAGCATCATATTTAAGGTCTCTGTCATCAATGCTTTTCTGGGTAAAACCTATCTGAATTCCACCTCGTATGTGCTGATCACTATCACCTATCTGAAGTCCTGAAGCGACCAAGCCTTGCACAGAAAATGTTCTGAATCTGGAATCACCAGCCATGTCATTCATCAAGCTTAATCCCAGTCCTAAGTTCTCTTTTTTGAAAGGCCCTTCTATGTCTCCGCTTACGTTGAAACTATTGAACGGCTTGCTCACTGATTTCCATTGGGTACGCTGCAATCCTGTGAAACGTAATTCCCCACGGTCTATCAGTCCGGTGTTGGCAGGATTGAGGTACAGCGCATTGTTGTAGAACTGTGAAAAGTGTACATCTTGAGCATTGATGTCATGGGAAAGAAAAGCAAGGAGCGTAATCAATAGGAAGGATATGTACTGCTTCGCGCTCATCTGATCAAGGTGATATTTCCTTTTTCAAAACTGCTGTTTCCATCAATACAGACTACATTCATGTGATATACATAGACCGCTGGATCCAGCTCCTTTCCTTTGAAGCTGCCATCCCAACCTTGGCTTTTGTCTTGAGTCTCAAAAACCAATTCTCCCCAGCGATCATAGATTTTAAGATCGAAGGTTTCTATGAACTGCCCGCGCACATAGAGCACATCATTGGCCCCGTCATTATTAGGCGTGAAGGCATTAGGGACGAAGGTCAAAGGGAAAGCACATTGAAATTCAAACACGCGAATAGTCACCGTATCTGATTTCTGACAGGCCCCATTCAAATCACTGTCAATGATGTTCAATGTATAGGTTGTCGTCTCAATAGGAGAGGCAAAAGGCGCAGGACTTCCTGAATTTGAGAGC
>CALFHF010000070.1 GCA_937875855.1 uncultured Flavobacteriales bacterium | reverse complement strand
GGCATTTACGCCATATCTAAGCTCTAGATAGTCCCTGATTTTATCTGTGAGTTCTACATAATAGTCTTTGATGGTCCCTTGGGCCCATGACTTGTCATCGCGCATTCGATTTAAGCGCACTAGTATTGAATCGATAGGATCTTCGACAGGAGCTGCAGCTATAGGAATGATAGTGCCTCTTCCTGTTCTGCGCATTTTAAAAATGAAGAAAAGAATGGCCAGAATTGCCAACGCAGCAACTACGAAGGGCCAATTGGCACTCAACCAAGCTGAAAGGGAAAAGGGTTCTTCAAGAATGGGCTTGATATCAAGAGGAGCCTTCGTGGTGTCCACTTCTATGGTGCCTACATGGAGCAAAAAGGGCTCGCTATACAGTACTTTTCCATTGACGATCACTTTCAATGGCTTGATAACGTAATGTCCTGTATCCCATGATGTTATGCTGATTTTCATCACCATACTCATGTCTCCTGAGGCTGAAACTCCTTCAGGATATCCCGGATCTACTACTTCTATGTAGCGGCTCAAGGTATCCTTCACCTCAGGCCAAGTCACATCAGCTCCTTTCTTAAGGTCTCTGAGCTGCAACCTCAAATACGTTTGCTCTCCGATACGAATCGTAGAAGTATCCAAGGAACTGAACAAGGTGACATCTTGCGCATTCCCGAGCAAGGGAAGCAAAAACACTATGAGCCAGGCTATCTTTCTCATCTGCGCTTAAATAATTGCATTAGGGGAAGGATATAAGGCTTATCTGTCATAAGACGTTCATGATCTACTCCAGCTTTACGGAAGCTTTCTTTCAAGCGCGCATCATGGGCTTCAGCTTCTTCATTGAAATGCCTACGCACTTTTCGGCTTGAGGTATCTATCCAGTTTACTTGCCCTGATTCAGCGTCATAGAATCGCACTACGCCTGAATTGGTCAATTCAAGTTCGCGAGGGTCATTGACTTGCAAAGCAATCACATCATGTTTCTTGTTCGATATCTTCAATGCATTCTCGAATCCCTCGTCCATAAAGTCAGAAAGGATAAACGCGGTGCTGCGTTTCTTTACTACTTGGTTTAAGTAGCGCAGGGCTAACGAGAGATCAGTTCCTTTTCCTTCAGGCTTGAAATCAAGCAAGGCTCTGATAATCATGAGAATATGACTACGTCCCTTCTTAGGCGGAATAAATTCTTCAATGCGATCACTGAAGAAAATCACGCCCACCTTGTCGTTGTTCTGAATGGCAGAGAAGGAGAGGACGGCACTAAGTTCAGTAACGAGAGATCGTTTGGTCATCTCGGTTGTCCCGAATTCATCAGAGGCCGATACATCTATAAGAAGCATCATGGTGAGTTCGCGCTCCTCCTCGAAGACCTTCACGTGCGGCACGCCTGTGCGGGCAGTCACGTTCCAGTCTATAGTACGAATCTCATCACCAGCAGCATACTCACGCACCTCGCTAAAGGCCATGCCACGGCCCTTAAAGGCAGAGTGATACTCCCCAGAAAATAATTGACTGGAAAGCCCACGAGTGCGCAGTTCAATGCGTCTGACCTTTTTGAGCAGTTCGCTGGTATCAGTGGATCCGATGGCCATGGATCAAGGTACCTCTATGCTGTTCAGTAGTTCGTTAATGATGTCTTGGGAGCTCACATTCTCAGCCTCAGCCTCATAGCTCAGGCCTATACGGTGACGCAGAATGTCTGGAGCTACTGCTCTGATGTCCTCAGGAATGACAAAACCTCTGTGTTGAGTAAAAGCATATGCCTTAGCAGCCATGGCCATGGAGATACTCGCACGCGGAGATCCTCCATAGGAAATAAGATCTTTCAATTTCTCTAAGCCATACTGCTCAGGATTGCGCGTAGCAAACACGATATCCACGATGTACTGCTCTATTTTTTCATCCATGTACACTTCACGCACGGTCTTACGGGCTTGAAGGATCTGCGCAGGCGTCACCACTTTATTTGGTGTAGGATATGGAGTAGAGCTTATGTTGCTGCGAATGATGCGTTTCTCTTCGTCCTTCTTTGGATAGTCGATAACGACTTTCATCATAAATCGGTCTACCTGTGCTTCAGGTAGCGGATACGTTCCTTCTTGCTCAATGGGATTTTGAGTGGCTAGTACCAAGAAAGGTTCTGGCAACATATGAGTCTCCGTTCCCAGCGTGACTTGACGCTCCTGCATGGCCTCGAGCAAGGCGCTCTGAACCTTAGCCGGTGCTCTGTTAATCTCATCAGCTAAGATGAAATTAGAGAAGATAGGCCCCTTACGTACATTGAATTCCTCTTTCTTCTGATTGTATATCATGGTGCCAATAAGGTCGGCAGGAAGAAGGTCAGGAGTAAATTGGATTCGGCTAAAATCTACATCAATGCACTTACTTAAACCTGTGATGGCCAAGGTCTTCGCTAATCCTGGAACACCTTCAAGAAGGATATGTCCATTGCTCAGGAGAGCAAGAAGCAATTTGCTGACCATGGCGCGCTGACCTATGATCACTTTCTCCATCTCCAGATTCAACAGGTCAACGAAGGCGCTTTCCTGTTTTATCTTTTCATTGAGCGCTTGAATGTCTGGCGCATTGCTCACAGGACGTTCTCCTGTCATGGGAATCTCATTCATAGAATTCGTGTTTTTTAAGGCATCAAACTGCCCTTTGGACAGCATCTGCAAAGGTGTTAGATTCTTTAACGCTTTTTGGGGTCAGGGCGTTAAGAATTGTTAACAGTAATCTCCAGAGCTAATGGTCTGAATTCATTGATCAAATTTCAAAGAATTTTCTTTCATGAGATCCCAATACTTGTCTTTTTGGAAAAGAGATTTTCACATATTTATTGCGATCTTGATGAAGAAATTCAATACCCATGAAATCAAGATTATCTCGTTACCACTTGTCGCTAGGCCTTTTTTTCCTTCTGTTCTGCTTCAAGGCATCAGCACAAGTAGATTGGTACTCCATCTCCGTACCTACAGAAGCTAATCTCTTGAGCATTGATTTCCCAACTGACCAAGTAGGTTATATGGGAGGAGATGGAGTTTTGTTGAAAACCATGAATGGAGGATTGACCTGGAATCATGTAGAAATCCTTCAAGCTGACTTTAATTTGACTACAGCTTCTACCTATGTTACTGATTTGCATTTTTTCGATGCAAACCACGGGCTCATGGTCCTCTCAGAATGGACTGGACTTTATAGAACAGTGGATGGAGGAAGTACCTGGGAACAAGAAGTCCCAGCAAGCTCTGGATTCTGCCGGGTTAAATGTCTCCTATTCGAAGATGAAGATCATGGAATGCTAGGAGGTGGCGGTTGCTTTCAGTCGGGGCTTATTGATCAATATACAGAAGGGCTTTGGTCAGTGACGAATACAGATGAGACATTTAATTCCTCTGAATTAATCAATGGTATTGCCAGAAAAGAAAATATAGTAGTTGCAGTAACTAATGACAATAGAATATTACGCAGCGTGGATGGAGGACTTAATTTTACTGCAACATCACATGCTTTTGAAGATTTCAACTTCACGGATGTCGCCTTGATGGAGGATGATGTTTTCAGAGCAACCTATGCTGCTGAGAATTCCTTTGGTATTGCTCGCTCCACAGACCTTGGTCTCACATGGGAGATAGATAATGAATTGACAACCTTCTTTTATCCCGATATGTATTGTCTTCATAGAAATGCTGCTGGCAAAGGATTTATTGGCGGGATAGAAGGTAATTCAGGAACCTCAGGTTTAATTTTCTCAGAGTCTGAAAATTTTTGGGATTTTGATGCAGTAGCTAAACCTATTCGAGATATAGACTCCTACGCTGATTCTGTGACATGGGCCGTAGGCGATAGCGGAACCGTTTATGTAAGCGTGAATCCTGTGCTGCTAGGACTGAGTAATCCTGGAACACTGCCATCATTAGCTCTGTTTCCAAATCCTTGTTCCAATGAACTTTTCATTGATTTGAAATCCATTTCTCAAGTAAGCACATTCGATGTATTTGACGCTAGAGGTAAAAGATGCACGGTGAGCTATACCATCTCAGATTCCCAATGGAAATTGGACACAAGAGAATTGAATTCAGGTCAATATTTCTTGAAAATCTATTCTGGAGAAAGTGAATCAGTTCAATCCTTTTTCAAGGAATGATGCTGCTTCTTCAGCACAAGGATTAACGATATTTCCACTTTGTACACATCGCCCATCTAATCCGTGGATATCTATCCTTGGTTCTTCAGCCCTGAAGCCTCAACTTCGTTGGCTAAGACAATCTATGATGGAAAAAAAGCCACTCTGCCTTCAAGAGGCCATTTCAAACGTTCGTGATTTTCACGATGCCTTTGGTATTAAGAACAACTCAACCCCAACTGTGGATCTGAGTGAAAGTGATATTAAACTGCGCTTTGAACTCATCAGAGAAGAGAACGAAGAATACCTGGAAGCCGCTCAGAACGGGGATTTGGTAGAAGTCGCTGATGCACTTGGAGATATACTTTATATCCTATGCGGTACCATGCTTAAGCACGGTCTTCAAGACCGCATGGAGGATGTCTTCAGAGAAATACAGCGCAGTAATATGAGTAAACTCGGAGCTGATGGTAAACCTATCTACCGCGAAGATGGAAAGGTCATGAAAGGGCCTAATTACTTCAGACCTAACATCGCACAGTTTCTGAACCTAGAAAAAGCGGAAGTATGAAAGGTGCTGACAAGCTAGACGGACTGATGCGCAGTGCCAAAGCCTCTAAATGGGGCTTGATGAAGTTTAATTTTATCATGCATCGCGTCATTCCATTTAACCATCCGCATAAGATTAAGGTGAGTCACCTTGACGATAATGTACTGCGCTCTGAGTTGCCGTATATGCGCAAGAACTTGAACCACTTAAAAGGGATTCACGCCTGCGCCATAGCCACCTTAGCTGAGTATACCAGCGGACTTTTCCTCTTGAGTAAAGCCTCTAGTTCTAAATACAGGCTTATCATGAAAACACTTCGTGTGGAGTATTCCTACCAAGGCAGAACAGCCCTAACAGCAGAATTCGGGATGACGGAAGCCGAGCTAGAAGCTAAGATATGGGCGCCCTTGAAGAAGGAGGGAGTCTTGCTAGAAACCTTTGAGATCAAAGTGCTGGATGCTGAGAAAAATCTAGTGGCTATAGCCTATGTAGATTGGCAAATCAAGGAGTGGAATAAGACGAAGTTGAAATAGAAGGCTAGTCTATGTGCTTTTCTAAGGCTCATTGCTTCGCTTCACATACAATTCACAGGAATGCAAACGCGGAAAGTTTGCGAGTTTCGGATGGTCAAATGACCTTACATGCTTCATTCCTATTTTCTCCATGACTTTAATGGAAGGAAGATTTACAGATGGAGCGATGGAAATCACTTCTTCAAGCTGCAATTCTTTGAAGGCATAAGCTAGGCATCTAACGGCTCCTTCAGTGGCAAGTCCTCTATGCCAATGTTCTTTTTTTAGTCTCCATCCTATATCCACAGCCGGAGAGAAATCAAGGCTTGAATCAACCTCATTCAACCCTATAAATCCAAGCAGGCCAGGTGCTTCTAGCAACTCAACAGCAAAATAGCAATAGTTCTTTTGCTTAAAAGAATCTTGCATTCGGTGTATAAAAGAAAGGCAAACTGAAGCGTCCTGAAGTTCAGGGAAGAAAGCCATGACCTCTGGATCATTATTCAATTCAATAAGCCTCATCCACTTTCTGACAAGGGACTATGGAGCAAACTAAGGTCAAGTGCTTACGTGCTTGGACTTAAAGAATTCAATCTGGATTCTTACATGTTCCGTTTCCTATGGCAGCCTTTGAAAAAAGCAGGTAGGCTCTTCGATTTTATGGAAATTAGAAGCACATACATCCTGGCACTTCCACTTTTTGCAATGGGACTTTATGGAGTGTATCACCAGGAAATGATTCCAGCAGTTATGCTAAAGTATATTCCTGAATTCTTTGCGCTTATCGGTCTCATCTTCGTGCTGAAAGCGTTTGTAGAACGAAAGAGTGCCCTCAATGCTTGGGTTTTGATTATGGTAAATCAGCTATTTCAATCCTTGACGTTTGGGTTCAATGAAGAGTTCGATTATAGCCAAGTCCATATCTTCTTAAGTGGGATATTGATCAGCACATTTGTTGGAATCTACTGCATCAATAAATTGAGAGAAGCAAAGCAGAATGTGTCGCTCAATAGCTTCCATGGTCACGCCTATGAGCATCCTAGACTTGCTTTCCTCTTTGTGATTGCATGTCTTGGATTGGCAGGATTCCCTATTACTCCTACGTTCATTGGAGAAGATTTAATGCTGGGACACATTCACGAGAATCAATATCCTCTTCTGGCCATGATTATTCTGAACATCATATTAGATGGACTTGTAATCTTCAGGATTTATTCCAGATTATTCCTAGGGCCTCACACTAAAGGATACCATGAAGTAGCGTATCGCTCTTCATAGGTTTTAGGTTTATAAAGGAGGCCGAGGTGTGCAAGAGTAGCTCGGCCTTTTACCTGTTCTCATTTTTTCGCTCAGTGAATAAAATCTGGGCATTCGAATCATATTTTCTTAATTCGCATAGATCTTTAATGACCTTTGCCAACATGATTTATTTTATGAAAAACAAAATTCTACTTCTGAGCCTAGTGATGATGAGCAGTACCTTATTCATGGATGCTCAACGACAAATAAGTGCTCAACAGAACACCTGGTTCATGTATTTCGGTAATCACAGACTTAGTGATAAATGGGGTATTCATACCGAGTATCAGTGGAGACGTGAAGACCTGGGACAAAACTGGCAGCAGTCTTTGATGAGAGTAGGGGTAGATTATTACATTCCTGATGGACCTATGCTTACCGCAGGATACGGCTGGATTCAGTCCTTCCCATATGGTGAGCAACCTATTTCATATTCCTTCAATGAACACAGAATATGGCAGCAGATGATCCTCAAGCAAAAAGCAGGACGATTCTACTTCAATCACCGCTACCGATTAGAGCAACGTTTCTTGGAAAGAAAAACCCTGAACTCTGCAGCGGAATTCGAACATGATGAGTTTGTTTTTCGTCAACGCGCTCGTTACCGTTTCATGGTCAATATTCCTTTGAATCACCCTGAAATGAAAGAGAAGACCCTTTTCTTGGCTTTGTATGATGAGCCATTTATTCAATTCGGAAAAGGCGTAGGGGCCAATACCTTGGACCAGAACAGACTCTATGGAGCATTAGGATATCAAGTGAATAAATCTCTGCAAATCCAAGCTGGATACCTGAATCAAATGGTCTTTAAGGGAGACGGTGTGCATGCTGAACGCAACCATAACTTGCAATTAGGAATCACGTATAACATGGACTTCAGAGAGAAGCAGTAATTCGCTTATTTCATCCCTGATTTTACTTAAAACATATTGGCCATGTATCTATTGATGGTGTTCATTTTTGTGCTAGGTTATCTGGCTATTGCATTTGAGCACAGTCTCAAGATAGATAAGGCCGCTGTGGCTCTGCTCATAGGTGTTCTTTGTTGGACGATTTTGATTACATCAGGCTATGTAATATTTCCTGACCTAACAGCCGAGGCTTCTCATTCGTTTGTCGAACACAGATTGATGGAACATCTGGGAGACATCGCGGGTATCCTTTTCTTCTTATTGGGCGCTATGACTATCGTGGAATTAATAGATGCCCACGAAGGTTTTTCTGTTATCACAGATAAAATAACAACCAGAAATAGAGTCAAACTATTATGGATTCTTGGCATTATCACCTTTTTCCTTTCGGCTGTCTTAGATAACCTTACTACCGCAATTGTCATGGCAGCCTTGATCAGGAAACTGATGAAGGAAAAGTCAGATATCTGGATTTTCGGGGGGATTATAGTCTTGGCGGCTAATGCAGGTGGAGCTTGGTCACCCATAGGAGATGTAACTACTATCATGCTATGGATAGGAGGGCAGGTGACCGCAGCGAAAATCGTGGGGAGCCTCTTTTTACCCAGTTTGGTTTGTCTCGTAGTACCATTGGTCATGTTCTCCCTAAGACTTAAAGGGGAGGTCATGAGTGCTGAAATCAATGAAAAGGAAGGTTCTGGCCAAGAGGAAGTAACTTTATTTGAGAAGAACCTGATTTTTGGACTTGGAATAAGTGCCTTGCTCTTCGTTCCTATTTTCAAGACGCTTACCCATCTACCGCCCTTCATGGGCGTATTATTGGGTCTCAGCGTACTTTGGCTGGTCACTGATGTCATGCATAGATCCAAGAACACTGAGGCTAAGACTCCACTTTCTATCGCAGGGGTGATCAGAAGGATTGATACGCCTAGTATCTTGTTCTTCTTGGGAATATTGACAGCCGTTTCGAGTTTACAAGTCGCAGGGCATCTTACCCAATTATCAGAATTCTTAGATGAGAAATTGGGAAGTATCTATGCGATTAATACGGCTATTGGAGTTCTTTCTTCCATTGTAGATAACGTACCTTTAGTAGCAGGTGCAATTGGTATGTATTCTTTTACTGATTTCCCACCTGACCATACCTTCTGGGAATTGTTAGCCTATTGCGCAGGAACAGGAGGAAGCCTATTGATTATTGGCTCCGCAGCGGGTGTTGCTATCATGGGCATCTTGAAAATAGACTTCATCTGGTATATGAAACACATCACGTTATTTGCCTTTGTAGGATATATCGCAGGGATCATTACCTACTACTTTATGAATTAAGACACTTCAGAACTCGTCTTCCTTTTCACTCAAGATAAGTCGTAAAGAGCTGTTTCGAGTAAAGTAGTTGGACGTCCAATTGATAAAGATAATCAGCTTGTTTTTCACTCTGAGGATGAGCATCAGATGGAGGAACATCCATACGAACCAAGCGAAGTAGCCTTTAAATTTCACGAAAGGTAGATCTACGACAGCTTTATTTCGGCCAATGGTCGCCATGGATCCTAAGTCCTTGTACTCATAGGCTTTCCAATCGTTTATATCAGCATCTTTTTTTAGGTTCTTGGCCAAATTCTGTGCTTGATTGATGGCCACATTGGCCAATTGGGGAAGACCTTTGGGGTATAATGGAGTCTCCATATAAGCGATGTCTCCCACAGCATAAACGCCATGCATTCCTTGAACTTGATTCAAGCGATCAACAGCAATCCTATTGCCCTTTGAACGCATATCTTCTGCTATTCCATCTAGCCAATTCCCTGTCACTCCCGCAGCCCATATGACTAAGCTCGAAGGGATTTCTTTGCCATCACTTAGCACGACTTTCTTTCCGTCATATGAAGATACGGTGGTGTTCAACATGAGTTCCACACCTAATTCCTTGATATAGACGGCTGAGGCTTTTCTAGACTCAGCACTCATGGCCGACAGAGGTTCTGCACCTCCTTCGATGAGGATGACGCGTAACCTAGAGAAGTCTATGCGTTGAAAGTCCTTGGGCAATACATATTTCTTGATTTCAGCAAACGCGCCACTAAGCTCTACACCCGTGGGACCAGCGCCTACGATAATGATGTTGAGCATCCGCTTTTTTTCCTCTTCATCTGTAGTGCTGAGGAGTCGCTCGAAATTGGTCAAAACAGTGTTCCTAATGGTGATGGCCTCGTGCGTGGTTTTCAGTTTTAAAGCATGAGTAGCAATTTCCTTGTTCCCGTAGAAATTGGTCTGTGCACCCGTGGCGATTATCAAGAAATCATATGGGAAATCTCCAATATCAGTTCTGATTAGATGTTCCTCATGCAAGATCTTCCTCACACTGGTCATGCGAATGCGTATATCCTTCCTATCTTGAAAGATATGTCTGAGGGGGAAGGAGATGCTCGAAGGTTCTAACTGCGAAGTCGCTACTTGATAAAACAAAGGCTGGAACTGATGGTGGTTCAAGCGGTCAATAAGCAGGATATCGAATCTATCCTTTTCTATGCTTTGAAGGAATTGAAGTCCAGCAAAACCGGCTCCGATAACGATGACTTTATTTCGTTTCATAATGTAAGAACGGAATGTTCTATTTTGAGAATTCAAAGATGGGGATTTCGAATAGCAATATCAAGTATTTGCTCCTTTATGGTTCAGCTTAAAATCAAACTATTCCTCTAAGCCCAAGGCATCCTATAATCGAAAATATGAGCACACGTGCGGCAGGAAAATCCTGCGCTAATAAATCGGAGTTAGCAGTGAGAGTAGACGTTCATCGTACTTCCTTATTAGATTCAGTGTATTAAGTCTGTTTTTCATAGAGAGTGAAGCAGCCATGATTAGGCAGCATAATCAAATTTCAACAACTCTAAGTATAGACGTAAGCACGTATACTCCTATAGTACGCTGTGCCTAATTTTTTGTAACCTAAACTCTATACACTATGTTTTTAATGGAAATCATGACCATCCCAAAGGATGATCCAATTGCGTTCACTTTTTTCACTGGCTATATGGCCATGTTTGCAGCCGCCATCTTCTTTCTCTTTGAACGGAGTAGAGTCGATGACAAATGGAAAACCTCACTTCTCGTATCAGGACTGATTACTGGAATTGCAGCGGTACACTACTATTACATGCGAGACTATTATATGGTAACCGGAGAGAATCCGACAGCCCTGCGATACATCGACTGGACCTTGACTGTGCCATTGATGTGTGTAGAATTCTACCTACTTACTAAAGCGGCTGGGGCCAAATTAGGGTTGATGTGGAAATTGATAGGCGCATCTGTTTTGATGCTGGTTGCCGGATATATCGGTGAGGCATTCAATCCTGAAGGTGGAAGTACAAGCCACAGTGTATTGTGGGGTGTTATATCTGCTGTAGGATACGTATATGTGCTCTATACGGTATGGGCTGGAGAAGTTAAGCAACTGGCTGACGCTTCAAATAGCACCACCGTTCAAAAAGGGGTAAGAACACTAGCATGGTTTGTCCTCGTAGGTTGGGCCATTTATCCAATAGGATACATGTGCATGCCTGGTGGATGGCTGAATATCAGCTTAGGTTGGGAATCCTCCAACGTAGACTTATTCTACAACATCGCTGATGCTATCAATAAAATTGGCTTTGGTTTAGTAGTTTATGGCATTGCCATAGCTGACCGTAAAGTTACTCCTGCAGTCGCTTAAGCGCTTTGCATTTTTAAATAAAGACTCTATTACTAGATCTGCTCGGGAAAATTTTCCGAGCAGGTTTTATGAGTCTTCTTTAGCTTAATGAACTGTTTCACCTTAGCTACATAGCGATTAGCGCCATATGCATCTTATGTGCGGCCTACGTTCCATTCATTGACCAGGCTTGGCTCAATGGAGTCGGTCTTTCGCTTATACTCGTTCTGGGTCTTCCTCATGGCTCACTCGATATTGAACTGGCCAAGCGCTCCAGTTCTCTTCCTCAGCCCATTTTCCTTGGTCTATATCTGGCCGTAATGGCTGTTTTTTTGATTTGCTGGCTATGGATACCTGAAGTGTGTATGCTTCTCTTTCTCGGTATTAGTTCCTATCACTTTGGTCAGAGCCAGCTCGTTGACCTAAATTTCAAGCATAAACTATTCAAGATTATATCTTACATGGCATGGGGATGCTTTATTTTTTCGTCCCTATTTTACTTTGGCTCCAATGAGCTGGAACAGCTATATGAACGCTATCCTGACTTTCGATTATTCTCGAGAATCTTAGCTGCGCCACTCAATGGTGTACTAGCCCTCATTTCCTGTTTATTTATCGTCACCAGCTTAATCTGGCTTCGCTCAAAAGGGCTGCTGAAAACGAAAAGACTAATACTTGAGCTTGCAGTAATCGCCATTTCAGCCATCTCATTTTATCATCTTTCGCTTATCATTTCCTTCTTACTTTACTTCTGCATCATGCACAGCACACGGGTGCTTCTTGAGGAGAAAGCGCATTTAAGCCAGTTAGGTGTTGCTCAACATTGGAAAGACTTCCTCAAGCTACTGACCCCCGTCACCGTTTTGAGTCTACTAGGAATCTTCTTCATCATCTGGCTTTCGCATATTGAAGTCATTGCCTGTTCTCCCATGTACCTGCTCGTTATCGTCACTTCCATGATAACCCTGCCCCATGTTATCGTGATGGAAGGATTCTACCTCACACGCTCTCAGCCTGTCACCTCCGTTTTTGAAACCACCAGGAGTGGCGAATAACCCCAGCAGCGCACGGATTTAGATTACCTATACAACGGAATGTTTCGTGCAAGAAGCATTCTATTTAGCATTTGAAAATGTGAGCCTCAGCCTAAGCGGTTTTAGCGTGGGATGCTACCTGACTAGAGCACCTCTACAGGGGCTTCAAGTGCGTGCTGAGGGCGAAGCTGTCTACCCAACGAGCAGTCCGCACTGACTCTCATGGGCTCTGTTGTCATAACTAGAAAGAGCCTAGGGAGGATGACGCGTAACCTAGAGAAGTCTATGCGTTGAAAGTCCTTGGGCAATACATATTTCTTGATTTCAGCAAACGCGCCACTAAGCTCTACACCCGTGGGACCAGCGCCTACGATAATGATGTTGAGCATCCGCTTTTTTTCCTCTTCATCTGTAGTGCTGAGGAGTCGCTCGAAATTGGTCAAAACAGTGTTCCTAATGGTGATGGCCTCGTGCGTGGTTTTCAGTTTTAAAGCATGAGTAGCAATTTCCTTGTTCCCGTAGAAATTGGTCTGTGCACCCGTGGCGATTATCAAGAAATCATATGGGAAATCTCCAATATCAGTTCTGATTAGATGTTCCTCATGCAAGATCTTCCTCACACTGGTCATGCGAATGCGTATATCCTTCCTATCTTGAAAGATATGTCTGAGGGGGAAGGAGATGCTCGAAGGTTCTAACTGCGAAGTCGCTACTTGATAAAACAAAGGCTGGAACTGATGGTGGTTCAAGCGGTCAATAAGCAGGATATCGAATCTATCCTTTTCTATGCTTTGAAGGAATTGAAGTCCAGCAAAACCGGCTCCGATAACGATGACTTTATTTCGTTTCATAATGTAAGAACGGAATGTTCTATTTTGAGAATTCAAAGATGGGGATTTCGAATAGCAATATCAAGTCCAAAGGTTCACCTAAGCATAAAAAGAGTAAGTGTGATTCTATCCACAATTAGTCCATGACAGAATATGAAAGCTCTAATTTCTAAGATTAGGATTATCCCGATATTGCTTGCTTATTCAGATTCAAAGAATGGCCAAGAAGGGAATAGATCTGCTTAGGGATAGAAGAAAGAACAAGTCCACAGCATTCACTAGAGAAGAAAGGAATGCCTTAGGATTGAGGGGGTTGCTACCGTATGCGGTGAGCAGCCAGAAGATGCAGGTAGATAGGATAGTCACTAATATACGCAGGCAGGATGATGATATAGATCGCTATCTGGCGCTGTTCCAGCTTATGCATAGAAACGATCGTCTGTACTATCAGGTGATCATGGAGAATATAGAGGAAATGCTGCCTATCATCTATACGCCCACGGTGGGAGAAGCTTGTAAGCGATTCTCACACTTATTCAGTCTGCCTAAAGGATTCTATATTACTCCTGAAGATAAAGGGCAGATTTATGAGATGCTCAAAAACTGGAATCACCGCGATATCAAAGTAATTGTAGCTACAGATGGTGAACGTATTCTTGGCTTAGGAGATTTAGGTGCTAATGGAATGGGAATTCCCATTGGGAAATTAGCACTCTACACAGCTTTTGGAGGAATAGATCCAGGGAAGTGTCTTCCAGTCATGATTGATGTGGGGACGAATAACAAGGAGTTAAGAGAGGATATGCTGTATTTAGGATATCCGCATCCCAGAATAACAGGGGAGGCCTACGATGAATTGATAGATGAATTCGTGATGGCCGTTAAAAAATTGTACCCCGGAGTACTGCTTCAATTCGAAGATTTCTTGACTCCCAATGCGTACAAACTCCTGAATAGATACAAGAATAAGATTCTCTGTTTTAATGACGACATCCAAGGAACAGCCTCAGTAGCACTTGCTGGGGTATTGGCCAGCTGTAAAATCACGGGTAAAGAATTCAAAGATCTCAAGGTCATGTTCCTGGGAGCAGGATCTGCAGCCACGGGTATTGCAGACCTCTTGAAAAGTGCCTTAATGAAACACGGTCTCAGCGAAAAGGAAGCACTCAAGAGATTGAATTTCTGTGACATAGACGGGTTATTGGTCAAAGGTAGAAAGGGACTCATGGAGCATAATCTTCCATACGCTCACGATATGAATTCCATACCTTTCAAAGAGGCGATAAGCACATTAGAACCTGACGTCCTTATTGGCGCTACTGGCTCAGGAGGGACATTTGATCAAGAAGTCATCGAAGCGATGAGTAAAGTGAATGAACGTCCAGTAATCTTCGCCCTGTCTAATCCCACAAGTAAAGCTGAATGTACTGCTGAGCAGGCCTATAGCTGGAGTGATGGGAAAGCAATTTTTGTAAGTGGAAGCCCTTTCAATCCAGTTGAATACAAGGGAAAAACCTTAGTTCCTGGCCAAGGAAACAACGCCTATATCTTCCCTGGTCTTGGTATGGGATTACTCGTGAGTAAAGCCAAGGGGGTGAATGATCAGTTGCTCTTAGCCGCTGCGGAAACCTTGGCTGATCAAGTCACTGAGGAGGATCTGGCTCAAGGTAAACTCTATCCGTCCTTAAAGAATATCAGACAGGTGAGTCATGCTATTGCATGTAGGGTAGCCAACTTGGTTTATGAATTAGGATTAACACGAAAACGAAGGCCAACGAACCTAGAAGATCGGATCCGTAAGAATATGTACGACCCTAAGTATTGAGTTTTTCTTCTGAGTTCTTCGCTTGTCGTTTTGCTGCCCTGTTGTTATAGTGCTCATATACAGCATTGATAAAGCTCAATATCATACCTAGTCCAACGATGAAATCATATGCATGAGGAAATCACTCAAGGAAATTCTCCATCAGTAACCTGATATGGATTGTTCCATAGTCACTTTACTATCCCTGAGTTCAACATAAAGATCATAAATAGGCCTGATTAACGCTCCTCCTCCAGTATTTGGGTTAAACGGTCTGCTGCTGTATCTCACCTCTTCATATAATACGGGATAACCTCCCGGAGCGAACCAATAAACCGCTGCCTTGTCAAACTCAGGATTCACATAAACGAAGTGGCCTATATTGTTGCCACAAGACTTTGCGGAAAGACTTCCAATAAAAAGTAGGACAACCAGAAAAGGAACAGGTAGTAAATGACGCATTAGTATTGGTTCTTGTTCAATGGGAATAATTCTATTCTCAATAGTCAAGTTTCTGAAAACTAAGGGAGTAAAAAAAATTTATTTGAAATTCAAACTAGGTGTGGTAATTTGGACTTAAAAGCGCTGCCAAATACTGGATTTATTCCTTCAATGTTAGATATTCTAAATCCAGAGTATAACTTCACACTCGATGGAAAAGAACACCCAAGTCAAGTGCCCTAATTGTGGAACAAACATAGACGTTCAAGATATCCTTGCACATCAATTGGAAGAAGAATTAAAGCAAAAATTCCAGGCCGCATTGATCAAGGAAAAGAAGCGCTATGAAGCCGAAGAAGAGGCTTTTACCAAGGCTAAACAGGAATTCGAAGAGAAGAAGAAGAAGGAGAATGAGCTGTTCCAAGAAAGGCTGGAGGCACAATTGAAAGCCGATAGAAAGACCATTGAAGAGAAGGTTAAGGCCAAGGCAGTGGAGGAGAACGCTGAGCTAGTTAAGAATATGCAGGAAGAACTCAAGCAGAAATCAGAGCAAGTGAAAGAGCTTAATCTGAGTAAAGCCGAAGTAGAAAAACTCAAGCGCGAGAAGAATGAGATGAAGGGCGCAATTGAAGCTGAGGCTCAAAAGAGGTTGACTGATCAATTGAACATAGAAAAGGAAAAAATCAAGAAAGTAGAAGAGGAGAAGAACGAATTGCGTTATAAGGAGTTGCAAAAACAGCTAGAAGATCAGAAGAGGTTGACGGAGGAAATGAAACGTAAACAGGAGCAAGGCTCTATGCAATTGCAAGGTGAGGTGCAGGAATTAGCCATTGAGGAATGGCTTCAAAGTCAATTCCCGCTAGACACTATTGATGAGATCAAGAAAGGAGCTAGGGGTGGCGATTGTATTCAGATTGTGAATACCCGCGCTAAGCAGAACTGCGGAATGATTTACTATGAAAGCAAGCGTACCAGGGATTTTCAACCGACTTGGATAGAGAAATTCAAAGCCGATATAAGGGACAGGGGTGCTCACATAGGTGTGCTAGTGACCGAGGTCATGCCTAGCGATATGAATCGTATGGGCTTGAAGGAGGGCATATGGATATGCAATTACGAGGAATTTAAAGGGCTTTGCGCAGTATTAAGACAGTCCATAGTGCAGCTAAGCTCAGCTGTAAGTTCTCAGGAGAATAAGGGCGATAAAATGCACATGCTCTATGATTTCTTGACCAGCAATACCTTCAGAATGCAGATAGAGGCCATCGTTGAAGGATTTTCGCAAATGAAGAGCGATTTGGATTCAGAAAAACGATCCATGCAGCGCATTTGGAAACAAAGAGAGAAGCAAATTGAGAAAGTAGTAATCAATACAGTGGATATGTACGCCTCGATCAAAGGCATTGCTGGAAATGCAATACAATCTGTAAAAGCACTAGAATTAGGCCATTCAGAAGAGATGGAGGAGGGTTTGGAAGACTCTTAATCCTTGAAAGATAACGGCAATTGAATCAAGAACTTAGCTAAAATTGAGGGTAGGTATCGGGCTCTTACATTTCAGCTACCTTTGCACCCAATTTTAATAAGCCCTTTTTTGAATCCATTCAGTAAGCTGGGACTCTCACCACAGGTGATTGAAGTCCTAGAAAAACTCGGTTTCGAGCAACCGACTCCCATACAAGAACAAGCTATTCCTATGCTCCTCGGGAATAATCCTACCGATTTCATTGGCCTAGCGCAGACAGGAACCGGAAAAACAGCCGCATTCGGTCTTCCTTTGGTTGAGCTTATCGATACCGATAACCGTAATATTCAAGCACTTATCATGGCCCCTACAAGGGAACTTGGACAACAGACAGCTAAGCAATTGGTCAGTTTTGCCAGCAATGACAGGAAGTTGAACGTGGAATGTGTCTATGGTGGTGCTAATATCTCCGCACAGATTAAAGCCATGAAAGGCCCAGTGCAGATCCTTGTGGCTACTCCTGGCCGTCTCTTGGATCTTATGAAACGCAAGGCTGTGCGCCTTGATGACGTTCGCTACGTGGTCTTGGACGAGGCAGATGAGATGCTCAATATGGGCTTCAAAGAAGATATCGATGAGATCCTTGAACATACACCTGAGCAGCGTGTCACATGGTTGTTCTCTGCTACCATGCCTAAAGAGATTCGCAGGATAGTTAAGAAATACATGGAAGCTCCACTCGAGGTCCATATCAATGCAGAACAAAAGACTAATGAGAACATTTCTCATGCTTATGTAGTGACTAAGGCGTCCAACAAGATTCCAGCATTACGTAGGTTCTTGGATGTACAGCCTGACATGCGCGGAATCCTATTCTGCCGCACACGTAGAGAGACCCAGCAAATTGCTGATGACCTTGGCGATATGGGCTATAGCGTAGAAGCACTTCACGGTGAACTTTCTCAAGGTCAGCGTGATGCGGTTATGAAACGTTTTAAGACACGTTCAATGCAAATGCTGATAGCAACAGATGTGGCAGCACGAGGTATTGATGTGAATGACTTAACACACGTCCTGCACCATACCTTGCCTGATCAGCTTGAAAGCTATACGCACCGAAGCGGTAGAACAGGAAGAGCAGGAAAGACAGGAATCTCCCTCGTCTTTATCAATTCTCGCGAAGGAAGGAAATTGAGCGAGCTAGAGAAAAAGATTGGAGTCACCTTCGAACGTGTTGAAGTGCCTAATATCGATGAGATTCAAGACATGCGCATGGAGCGCTGGGCTCAGCAATTGATAAAGACTCCCATTGATGAGCGCTCAGGCGGAATCATGGAGATTGTTAAAGAGAAATTCGAGGCCCTTTCTAAGGAAGATTTAATGCTTCGATTGATTAGTTCCCAGCTGGAGCAGCTGATAGGCTCAGGTGGTCACGGAGGTGACTTGAACGAGCACCCTGGAGCATCTAGCCGTGGAGAACGTAAGGCTGCTAAGCCTAATCGTTTCTTCATCAATGTGGGGAGCATGGATGGATTGGACAGAAATGACATCCTCTATTTCCTATCTGATATTTCTGGAGTCAATAGAAAGTACTTCACTGATCTTTCCCTTCAAAAGAACTGCACCTTTTTCGATGTGGACATGGGCCACGTGCCAGGTTTTGAGACCCGTTTCGATGGCATCGAAGTAGATGGTAGAGCAATCAGAGTGAATAAGGACGATGATGATACCCGCTCTGAGAAGCCAAGAGGCGCTTATTCTAAAGGCCGTGGTGGTTCTAATGGCGGTGGCGGTTACAGCAAAGGCGGTTCCTCTCATGGAGATGGTCGCAGTTCTGGACCTAGCCAACGAAGGAATTCAGATTCCGGAGCTTCCAATCGTCCAAGAGGCGCTAAGGATGGAGCCTCGAGCCGCGGAAAGAAGAAGAGCTATTAAGGTTCTTGTAAGAGTTGACTTTTAATGGCCTGATTTAATTCAAATCAGGCCATTTTGTTTACTTTCGAAAGCATCCGAGACCTAAGAAGGAAATACCTCAAGTCTTATGTCACATGAGCATCATAACCACAGTCACAATAGTACTTCTAACCTGAAGGTGGCTTTTTTCTTGAATTTGGGATTTACCATTTTTGAGATTATTGGCGGCTTTTATACCAACAGTGTGGCTATTCTTTCCGATGCCGTTCATGACCTGGGCGACTCGCTATCGCTGGGTCTTTCATGGTATCTTGATGGAAAATCTAAGCAGAAAAGCGATAATGTGTTCTCCTTTGGTTATCAGCGTTTTTCCTTGCTCGGTGCCTTGGTCAATGGAACAGTCCTTGTCATAGGCTCAATAATTATTTTGAGCCAAACACTTCCCCGACTTCTTCATCCAGAAACACCTGATGCCTTTGGGATGATGTGGATTGCTATCGTTGGGGTTCTGGTCAATGGAGTTGCTGTTCTAAGATTAAAGGATGGCCATAGCTTGAATGAACGTATGGTCAGTTGGCATCTCTTAGAAGATGTATTGGGTTGGCTAGCGGTGCTCATGGTAAGTGTTGTTCTTCAGTTCTGGGACATTCCCATATTAGACCCCCTCTTATCCTTGCTCATCTTGGGAATCGTGCTTTT
>CALFHF010000069.1 GCA_937875855.1 uncultured Flavobacteriales bacterium | reverse complement strand
TTCGTCATCATTGGTAATGGTATCTCTGGTATCACCACAGCTCGTCATCTAAGAAAACTAGATTCGGAGGCTAAGATTACAGTAATCTCGGCCGAAACTGATTACTTTTTCTCTCGCACTGCCCTCATGTACATCTACATGGGGCATATGCGTTTTGAGGATACTCAACCTTATGAGTCCTGGTTTTGGAAAAAAAATAGGATCGGGCTGCAACGCGGGTATGTGGAACACGTTGATTTTGATTCCAAATCCTTGAAATTCTCTGATGGGAGGTCACTTTTATATGACAATCTGGTATTGGCCACTGGATCCAAGTCGAATAAATTTGGCTGGAAAGGCCAGGACTTGGACGGTGTTCAAGGGCTGTACTCCTATCAGGATTTAGAGCTATTAGAGAAAAACACGAATCCATATGGGCAAGAGCAAAAGGTGAGACGTGCTGTCATTGTAGGTGGTGGGCTCATTGGAATAGAACTCGCTGAGATGCTCATGTCTCGTGGAATTCCAGTGACATTTCTAGTCAGAGAATCACTTTTTTGGGGCAATGTCTTACCCGAAGGAGAATCAAAACTTATCATGCGTCACATGGCAGAACATCATGTAGATCTGCGACTTGAAAGTGAATTAGACGAGATTATTTCTGATGCTCATGGCAGAGTCAAAGAAGTACGAACGAAGTCAGGTGAAATCATTCCTTGTGAATTAGTGGGATTGACAGCCGGTGTAAGTCCTAACATTGATTTTCTCAAAGGAAGTGCGCTTGGATTAGACCGAGGAATTCTTGTAGACGCATACATGAAGACAGATCAAGAGGATGTATATGCATTAGGAGATTGTGCCCAATTCAAAGAATCTATTGGAGATCGCAGACCCATTGAACAAATATGGTACACAGGAAGAATGATGGGGGAGACCTTGGCCATGACCTTGGCAGGAAAGCCTACGAAATATCAACCTGGACATTGGTTCAACTCCGCTAAGTTCTTTGATATAGAATATCAAACCTATGGATGGGTGTTTCCAGAGGTACGAGAAGGTGAAAAGCATTTCTATTGGGAACATACCAAGGGAAAGATGTGCATGCGATTCAATTATCTCAAAGAATCTGGAAAGCTTATCGGCATTAATTCCTTCGGGATTAGGCTGCGCCATGAAGTCATAGACAAGTGGTTGTCGGCCGAGCGAGATTTGGATTATGTGATCGCACATCTGCGGGATGTCAATTTCGACCCTGAATTCTACAAAACCTACGAAACGGATATTTGTCAAGGCTATGAAGCACATAGCGGAAAAAAAATCAGCCTTCAGAAACGGAGTCTACAACGCATTTTTGGATTATGATTACGGATAAGGACGCATCACTTTCTATAGCTAATCCGCATCCTGAAGGGCTTAATGGAGGTCAGAAATTAGGCTTGACGTTAGGAATTGTGGGAGTGGGGATTCTTTTCCTTGCTTTTTTCGGGGTTAATCTGAATGCATTACTTTTTCTTTGGATCTCGCTCATCTCCATGCTTTCGGGTGGAATTATTTACGGAGTGGCAGCGTATTCATCTACTCCTGAAGGGATAAAGAACACAGGCATTTGGTTTGATGGATTGAGTGCGCGTGGCGTAATTGGTTGGTCTATTGGAATAATACTTACTGGATTCTATGTGCTGTTGTATTGGTTTCCTGGGATGCTAGGACTAGGAGTTGAAGGAGCAGCGAATACAGGCTTGGTTGCACTCTTTGATCCGCTCAGCAAGATGATTAAAGGCTCAGTCGCTTCCCAATGGTTTGTTTATGGAACATTATACACGGTTGCTATTCTTTCTTTGGGAGTGAAATTCTTGTGGAAGTACAGGCATAACCGCTACCAAATGATTCGCACCGTAGTAGTCATGATTTCTCAGTTTTTCTTGGCCTATTTCATCCCTGAGATTCTGGAAGGCATGAACAGTTCAGTGGCTTATTTTGACAAGGACATTAAGAACATGTGGCCTCTGAATTATGATTTCTTTGACAGCTGGCATCTGGACAACATGACTTCCTCAGGGAATTACGGAATGTTCTTTTTAGTGCTAGGAATCTTCATGTTCTTAGTCTTCACACCCATCATCACATACTTTGTTGGGAAACGCTGGTATTGTTCTTGGATCTGCGGTTGCGGAGGATTGGCAGAGACTGCGGGTGATAATTTCAGGCATTTATCAAGCAAGAAATTATCAGCCTGGAAACTTGAACGATGGCTTATTCATTCTGTGATGATTTTGGTCTTTGTTATGACAGCAGCAACCCTATACGGATATTTCGCAGGAACCGATTCCATCTTTGGATTGAGCATTTACGAGTATTTCAAAAAGCCCTATGGATTTCTTATTGGTGCGATGTTCTCTGGAGTAATAGGAGTGGGGTTCTATCCGCTCCTAGGAAATAGAGTCTGGTGTAGATTCGGTTGTCCTTTGGCGGGCTATATGGGAATCATTCAACGCTTTAAATCTCGTTTCAGAATCACTACGAATGGAGGACAATGTATCTCTTGCGGAAATTGCAGCACCTATTGTGAGCAAGGAATCGATGTAAGAGCCTATGCTCAGAAAGGGCAGAATATTGTACGAGCTTCCTGTGTGGGTTGTGGAATATGCAGCGCAGTATGTCCGCGTGGAGTGCTCAAACTGGAAAATGGACCTGAGAAAGGCCGCATCAGCGATGATCCTATTCTGATAGGAAATGATGGAGTGAGATTGCGGGAGGGAATCTGAAGTCAAGGAATAAACAAATCATTTGTTGCAGTCAGAGGTCTTAACTCAAGGGCTGTTTCACTTCCTCCTTGGGTCATTAAATTTCTTGTCCTTTTCCTGTCTCTTGCGAAGGAACTCTACGTCAGACTCCAAGTTCCATTTTCCTTTGTCAGAGATGTAGGAATCGAAACTCATATCTGGGCCATAGAATTGAAATTGACCTTCTAGTCTTGGGTCCTTAGGAGCAAGATGGTCAAACAAAATGCGTTTTTCTTTTTCTTGATAGCGCAGGCTCATATTCACCTCTTCGGCATAGGTAAAAAGGACTCTTTTATACGTTGATTTTCCATCCTTGAAAACAGGAGCCCCTAGACGCACTGACCTGCTGCTAATCGTGATTACGTCTATCACTTTGCGATTGCTTATACGGTCATGGCCATCCCAAGCCAAGAGGATATATTGATCTTCTTTCTTGTCAGGAATAATCTCATAAATAAGGAAAGGCATCCATTCTCCTTCTCTGAAGGAACGATTTTCAAGACGATCTAAGTCCTTTTCAATGGGCTTAAGTTCTATGACATCCATCAATTCACGTTCTTGGGCAGCTCGGGGAATCATAATCAAAGCTTCATAACGATGTGTTCCATCGTTCATGGGAATGTTCCAATTGAAGACTCTAAAGGCTTTGTCAGGAGAAGTAATCGTGCACATCTTCAAGCTGCTGAAAGGATGCTCGAAGGCTTCAGTTTTATAAAGAGACCGCTTCAGCTCAGCCTTGAAAGCATCAGAAAGAAACATGCGTGCCGAATCAGACCTGGCAGCATTCATGGCTTCATACTTTTGAGAGAGTTCTTTTTCTATTCCATCTATTTGAGACTGTGCGCTCAGCGAGTGGAAGAGGAAAAAAAAAGAGAAAAACAGTGCTATTCTGGGCATATATCGCATTCAATACAAAGATGGTACCCTCGAATCAGAAGGCGTTCAGGCCAAGATATGCAGAAGATCTTTTTTCTTGAGCAATTCTGCTTCAGTCTCTTCCCATTCATCGTTAGGTATACAGCAATCAACGGGACATACTGCGGCACATTGTGGTTCATCATGAAATCCTTTGCACTCGGTACATTTATCTGTTACGATATAATACACGTCCATGTCCACAGGTTCGTTGGCATGATCAGCCTGTACCTGAATTCCTGAATTGAATCCTGTGACCATGTCTTTCAGGCTGGTTCCATCAGTGAATTTCCATTGCGCTCCTCCCTCATAGATTGCGTTATTGGGGCATTCTGGCTCGCATGCTCCACAATTTATGCAATCATCTGTAATCCTTATTGCCATTGCTCTTGTCTACTATCCTAGTTTTGTGGTGTAAATATAGAGCTTAGACAAGCCTGATATGATTAAAGCTGTAATAGACCTTCATGATAAGATTGCTCATTTCCATGTGATGGGAAAGATAATGTCCGCACTGGGCGCTAGCAAAGCCTGGCCAGGATATGACTGTGGATTAAGTAAAGAAGAATATGAAAACCTAGAAGCTATCATACATGCGCAGAAGCACAGGAATGGATGGTTTACTGAGACTGAAGTTCGCAGATCCCTTGCTGCATGGGGCTTAGAGTTAAAGAAAGAGAAGCTAGAGGGATGGGTTTCATCGTATGATTTGCCAATAGAACGGCCTCGCGTAGTTGGCTTGATTATGGCCGGAAATATTCCATTGGTAGGTCTTCATGACATGATTTCAGTGCTTTTAGCTGGACATTCAGTCTTGGCCAAGACCTCGAAAGATGATTCACAATTGATTAAAGTATTCGCCCAAGTACTCATTACTATGGATGAACGCTGGAAGGAATGGATACACTGGGTAGATGGCCCCATGAAAGGGCAAGAGGCCATTATAGCCACCGGCAGTAATAATACCTCGCGCTACTTCGAGCATTATTTTTCTTCGGTTCCTCACATTATACGCAAGAACAGAACCTCAGTAGCAATTCTTGACGGAACAGAATCTGAGGAAGAGATGAAAGGCCTTGCTGAGGATATCTTCGCCTATTTTGGATTGGGATGTAGGAATGTCACCAAGCTTTATCTTTCTAAGGAATTTGACCTAGACATCTTTTTCAAGAGCATATTCCCCTATGCTGATATTGTCCAAAACAACAAATACGCGAATAACTACGACTATCACCGTTCAGTCTACCTCTTGAATGGAGATGATTTGCTAGAAAATGGATTCCTGCTGTTGAAAGAGGATTCCTCACTTCATTCTCCTGTGTCCTGTATGTTCTATGAGCGATATGAGGATAGGAAAAGTCTTGACAGGCATCTTGAGGATTTGAAAAATGAGATTCAGTGCATCGTTTCTAAGTCGGATACTCCATTCGGACAGGCACAGCAGCCAAGATTAGCTGATTATGCTGATGGTGAGGACACCATGAAATTTCTTAGGGGACTCTAGTAAAGAATAAATCTGCACAATCTGTTTCATTGAATTAATAGAAAGCTTACATTTGCAGCCCAATTCGTAGAAAAGATGAGAAAAGGAATCCACCCAGAAGACTATAGAACAGTAATCTTCAAGGACATGACCAATGAGAGCATGTGGTTAGGAAAATCAACTGCTGCCACTGAAGACACTGAGAAGTGGGAAGATGGATCTGAGTATCCTGTGGTAAAATTGGAAATCTCTTATATGTCGCATCCATTCTTCACAGGTAAGCTACAGTTCGTAGACACGGCTGGTCGTATCGACAAGTTCAAGAACAAGTATGCAAAGTTCGATAAGAAGGACGGTAAGAAAGAGGAAGATCAGGAAGCTTGATTGCTGCTTTATATGACATTCAGAACCCCTTGTGATTATTCGTGAGGGGTTTTTTGTGCCTGCTATTAATCTATCATTCCTATGTCAAGCAGCAAGTGTAAGGTCAAGCCTGTCTCAGCTATGTGAAGATATGCAAACCTTGAAAACCTAGGGCATTTAATTTGATATCATCAATTACAATTAGATGTACTTTCGCGATAGAATGTCGACCAAGACTTTTAACATATTGACCCTCTTCATGGCCATTATGGTGCTTTCAGCCCATGTGTTGCCCATGTCCTTCTATTTGTTGGACGCAGAAGTGGTCGCTCAGGTCAATGTCAATTTCACAGAATTAGAAGAAGAGAAGAAAGTAGAGAAGCTGGGTCATGAATTGACCCCTGCAGTCTATGTAACACTCTGTTCTATCAATCTATACCTTACTTATTTCTTGGCGATTCCTATTTCGCCATACATGGAGGTTGCTTCTCCGCCTCCAGACCTAGCGTGATAGACACGCCTTGACCTTAAAGTCTAGGCCGACATCAGAACCCTTTTCCCCTTTGGTTCTGAACTCTTTCCTACTTATCACATTAAATCTTTTTTCTCATGGAGAACAAGAAAGCTGGCTTTTTGGCCAATTTGAAATATGACCTACCCGCAAGTATCGTGGTGTTCTTGGTCGCAGTACCCTTATGTCTCGGTATAGCCTTAGCAAGTGGGGCACCCTTATTTTCAGGAATCATCGCAGGAATTGTTGGAGGCATCGTGGTCTCTTTGTTCAGCGGTTCTCCGCTCGGAGTGAGTGGTCCAGCTGCTGGACTTGCTGCAATTGTATTGACTTCTATTCCTGCTTTGGGAGGCTTCCAGATATTCCTTCTTGCCGTATTCATTGCCGGCATCATCCAATTCATATTGGGCGTGTTCAAGGCTGGAATCATTGGCTATTACTTCCCCAGTTCGGTGATCAAAGGGATGCTCGCTGGTATTGGTGTAATTATTTTCCTAAAACAGATTCCTCACGCATTTGGTTATGACAAAGATCCTGAAGGAGAGGTGGCCTTTGTACAACCTGATGGTCAGAATACTTTTAGTGAACTAGTGAATATGATTGATTACATCACGCCTGGTGCAGTCATTATCAGTTTCATTTCCTTAGGCATATTAATCCTTTGGGAACGCCCCTTCATCAAGAAATTCGCTGTGAGCCAATATATCCAAGGCCCCTTGGTCGTGGTGATCTTTGGTATTCTCATGAGTCTCTTTATGACTGATCTGTTTGGGTTGGTGCTTGCACCTGAACATCTAGTGAGTCTTCCTGTAACGGATGGATTGGCATCCTTTGTTGGATTACTGACTTTTCCAGATTTCAGCCAATGGAATAATCCTGCAGTCTATATGACTGCCGTCACTTTGGCTGTTGTAGCAAGTTTAGAGACTTTGCTTTGTCTAGAAGCGACAGATAAATTAGATCCTCAGAAGCGAGTGAGCCCAACTAACAGAGAGCTAAGGGCACAAGGAGTGGGGAATATGATCTCAGGCTTGATAGGTGGTCTCCCGGTCACTCAGGTAATCGTGCGTAGCTCCGCCAATATCCAATCAGGAGGCAGGACCAAGGCTTCAGCCTTCCTACATGGTGTACTCATCTTAATATGCGTAATGGCCATTCCTAATATTCTGAACATGATTCCACTGGCTTCATTAGCAGCTATTCTCATCATGGTTGGATATAAGTTGGCTAAGCCGTCCGTGGTCAAACAGATGTATGCTAAAGGAAGAGGGGAATTTATTCCATTCATGGTGACTATCGTAGGCATTGTCTTTACAGACCTATTGACAGGTATTGCTCTTGGAATGGCGTTAAGTGTTTTCTTCATCCTGTATCAGAATTTCCTGCATCCCTTCTTTTTCAATGCCAAGGACTATGTCCCTGGAAAACCTATAGAGCTCAAATTAGCAGAGAATGTTAGCTTCTTGAATAAGGGAAGCATCCTGATGAGCCTGAATAAATTACCCAATGATTCTCAAGTAATTATTGACGGCACCATGACAAAAAGGATACATCCTGATGTGGTAGAGATTATCGAGGATTTCGAGATGAATGCCTTGACTAGGAACATAAAAGTAGAAGTTATAGGACTGGATGAATTCGACCATCACAGCCCCGTGGATGTATTCAGAAAAGTCATGGGCAATGGAGAAGCGAAAGAAAACAAAACATTAAACAAACTATTCACCTCTAATATTTCAAAATCATGAGAACACATACAGCAGAAACCCAAGCTACGATGACACCTAAAAAGGCCTTGCAATTCCTTAAAGAAGGAAATCAGCGCTTCACTAATAATCTCAAGGCGAATAGGAACTTGATGGATCAAGTGGAGAAGACCGGAGCTGGCCAATTTCCTTTCGCGACTATCCTGCATTGCATTGATTCAAGAACTTCGGCCGAGTTGATTTTTGATCAAGGTATTGGAGATATTTTCAGCATTCGTATCGCAGGAAACTTCGTTAATGACGACATACTTGGAAGTATGGAATTCGCATCCAAAATTGCAGGAACGAAGTTAATCCTCGTCATGGGCCATACGCAGTGCGGTGCTATAAAAGGAGCTTGCGATCATGTGAAGATGGGAAATCTGACCACTTTATTAAGCAAGCTTAATCCAGTGGTAAATATGGTAGAACCTGAGTTTGAAATCAAAGGATCAGGGAATGCTGAACTCGTACAAAAAGTTGCAGATGAAAACGTGCATTATACGATTCAGCAAATCTTGCTGCGCAGTCCTATCTTGAAAGAGATGATAGATAAAGGTGAGCTTGGACTGGTTGGATCCATGTATGACATCTCATCAGGAGAAGTTAGCGTATTTGAGTCTGACACATTCGTAGGGATGTGATAGAAATTCTGAGCATTAAAAAAAGGCGTCTTGATAGGCGCCTTTTTTATTTTGAAGTACGTTTATTTCTGGCAACAGCCAATTAGGTGGGGGTGAACTCTTCTGTCGTGTTTGTAGTGTCTAGCCCGAAATCATCCAGAGCGTCTAACTAATAGGCTTGAGCATGCTATATATTCTGTTCAAAAGATGATCCATGGTGCCGAGTATGGGGTAATTTGCTGCGCTAGAATTAATCAAGATAAACTTGAAATCAGATGAGATATCTGTGATTAGAGCCTGGCTGGCTATGATGGTCGCTATTGCATCTATACTAATGATTACTGGTAAATATCCTTCAGGAACAGCAGCACAGAATAGAGAACTTACAGTTTGTCCAGCGGGAATGTATAGTAGAAAAGCTGCTTGTCCAAAAAAGTTCAAAATCAACATAGTCAAGACAAAGATCCATGATATGCGGATGTTTCGTTCTCAACAGTGCCCTGAGTCTGAATAGAGCGCTTCTGCTCTGCTGTTAAATGGGAAACGCCCATAAGATTCAAATGGACTCAGGATAATGGAAAAGAAAATCCAAAGTATATCCAGGATTGAGTGCCTTGAGTGCACTTGCATTTTTGACTACTTGATTCACACCTAAGATTCCCAATACCAAGAACTAGCTTAGCATCATTGGGCCGAAAAGACCTCCTAGGCGTTTTGTTCCGAATTGTTGAATCAATAAAAGTAGTATGACTATAGTGCATATAATGGGCAAGGTGGGTATCCCGGCATACAAGAATTCAAGCCCTTCTGAAGCTGAAAAAATGGAAATATCGGGAGTTATGAATCCATCGGAAATCAATGTGGCGCAATCTATAAATGCTAGGATGATGATCCACTTAGTTTTGGTCTTGCACAATAGCGCATAAAAGGAGAATATTCCTCCTTATCTATTTTTATCAGCATTGAGCGCGAGGAAAATGCACTTCAATTTGACTAGTAAGAGGAGTGCCCAAACGATACATTAAAGACTTCCCAGAATGAGTAAAGGATCGTAATCATGACCAATAGTAATGGCAAAGAACACTTAGAGCAGGCCG
>CALFHF010000068.1 GCA_937875855.1 uncultured Flavobacteriales bacterium | reverse complement strand
TATATGCCCACTAAGATATTGAATAATGCTTTCAATATACATCACTGTATTCAAGGCTAAAGCGCGAGTTAAACGTTTATAAGCGTTTAAAAACGGATAATAAATAGGTCGGAAAAGTACACCTCTGTTGCCCTAGCTTCTAAACACAGCGTATCACCTCATCAACTTCTTATACTTGAGCCTCTTAGGTGCAGAATTCCCTAGTCGCTTCCTCTTGTTTTCCTCATAATCGCTGTATCCCCCTTCAAACCAATATACCTGTGAATCTCCTTCAAAGGCAAGGATATGCGTACAAATGCGGTCAAGGAACCAACGGTCGTGGGAGATGACCACCGCGCATCCCGCAAAGCCTTCTATGCCTTCCTCTAGTGCACGCAGCGTGTTCACATCTATATCGTTCGTAGGCTCATCGAGCAGGAGCACATTCGCTTCAGTTTTTAGCGTCATGGCTAGGTGAAGTCTGTTACGTTCTCCTCCTGAGAGTACATTCACCTTCTTGCCTTGTTCTCCTCCTGAGAAATTGAACTTGGAGACATAGGCCCGGGAATTAAATAATTCGCCTCCTATCTCTATGGATTCGTTTCCGCCTGAGATTACTTCCCATACGGTCTTATTGGGGTCTAGATCCTTATGCGCCTGATCCACATAGCCTATCTGCACCGTGTCACCATGAGTGAGGGTTCCTTCATCTGGCATCTCCTCGCCCATAATCATACGGAAGAGCGTGGTCTTACCTGCTCCGTTGGGCCCTATAATCCCTACGATGCCCGCAGGAGGGAGGGAGAAGGTGAGGTTATCTATCAAGAGGCGATCTCCAAATCCCTTGCTCACCCCTTCAAATTCTATGACCTTGCTTCCTAAACGTTGTCCGTTAGGAATAGGGATCTGTAAACGAGCATCTTTGGACTTGGTGTCCTCGCTCATCATTTTCTCGTAATTATTCAGACGGGCTTTGTTCTTTGTATGTCTTCCGGCTGGGGAGAGCCTAGTCCATTCTAGCTCTCGCTCAAGGACTTTAAGGCGCTTGCTTTCTTGCTTTTCTTCTTCACGTATCTTCTTGCTCTTCTGCTCTAGCCAGCTGGTATAATTTCCTTTCCATGGAATGCCTTCTCCGCGATCTAATTCTAGGATCCATCCTGCGATATTGTCCAAGAAATATCTATCGTGCGTCACTGCAATCACAGTTCCTTTATACTGCTGCAAGTGCATCTCGAGCCAATCTATACTCTCGGCATCCAAGTGGTTCGTAGGCTCGTCCAAGAGCAATACATCAGGCTCGCTGAGCAAGAGGCGGCAGAGGGCAACACGCCTAAGCTCTCCTCCACTGAGGTTGGTAATCATGGCATCACCATCGGGCGTGCGCAGCGCATCCATGGCCAATTCTAGTTTAGAATCTATATCCCAGGCTCCGGCAGCTTCAATCTTGTCCTGCACTTTGGCTTGGCGCTCTATGAGCTTGTTCATTTTGTCAGGATCATTGAGGATCTCCTCATCCATGAAGGAATTATTGATGGTCTCATATTCCTTGAGGATATCCATGGTCTCTTGCACGCCTTCTTGGATAATCTCTTTCACGGTCTTGGTGGGGTCTAGCTGAGGCTCCTGCGGCAGATAACCTACAGTGTAGCCGTCATTGCTCCACACAACATCTCCTTGGAACTGCTTCTCTATCCCCGCGATGATCTTCATGAGGGTGGATTTACCAGATCCGTTGAGACCTATGATCCCGATTTTTGCTCCATAGAAGAAGCTTAGGTACATGTCTTTTAGGATGATTTTATTCTGGGCAGTGGTCTTATTGACCTTCACCATTGAGAAGATGACTTTATTGTCTTCGGCCATAATAGGGGGTTGTTTTAAAAGGAGTGCGAAGATAAGAGCAAATTTTTTCTAGTCACTAGTGATGGTGATTAGGCAATAGTTGCTGGGCAATGGCGGTTGGGCAATAGTTTTTTACCTTGAATCTCGAATCCTTCAAATATTTCGATTGCTCTAAGTGCAGGCCTCAGACCATTAGAAATCAGAAATCAAATGTTCATCGCTTTCTCTCTCGCCTCACGCATCATCATCATGCGCCTCAAGATGAGTTCTAGCTTGTCCATCTGAAGCATGGTGGCGCTGTCGCTTCCGGCAGATTTAGGGTCGGGGTGGGTCTCTATAAAGAGGCCGTCAGCTCCTGTCGAGACAGCTGCTATGGCTAGGGTTTCTATCAAATCAGGATCTCCGCCTGTGGTGCCTACAGTCCTGTTCGGTTTTTGGGTGGCATGTGTGCAATCCATAATCACAGGAACGCCATGTTCCTTGAGTCGAGTGATGGCAGTGGCGTCTACTATCAATTCGCTGTATCCAAAAGTCGTTCCGCGCTCGCACAACCAGATGTTTTTATTGCCAGTACTTTGTACTTTCTCAAGAGGGAATTTCATCGCTTCAGGCGAAAGAAATTGTCCTTTCTTGATATTCACTCCTTTCCCAGTTTCTCCTGCAGCTATAAGTAGATCCGTCTGACGACATAGAAAGGCAGGAATCTGAAGATGGTCCACATACGCGGCTGCCAATGCCGCATCAGAGCTTTCATGTATATCTGTAAGCGTCTCTATGCCTAGTGTCGTTCCAACGTGTTTTAAGATGGCTAGGGCTTCCTTATCTCCTATTCCCATCTTACTCTCTATGCTAGTGCGATTCGCTTTCTTGAAACTACCTTTGAAGATATAGCGGATGCCAAGTTTATCGCACATCCCTTTCACATGGGTCGCGATGCTTAGTGCAGTTTCTTGATCTTCGATCAAACAAGGGCCAGAGATGAGAATGAATTTTTCCATTTTTTTAGTCAATAGTTGTTAGGCAGTTTCTTAGGCAATAGTGATGGGAGGGACGAAAGAAGAGTGACAATTTCAATTTTCATTTCCTCGCTTTCTTCCCAAGGTATCCGCTGTGGTGACGTAGGCCGTATTGTTCCTTGCTGAATCCAATGCGTTTCATCAGCGCAACGACCAATAGATCGCCAATAACAGTCATCACCGTAGTTGAGGTAGTAGGAGTGAGGCCAAGCGGGCATATTTCTTCTGTGTCTCCAGTCAATAGATTCACATCTCCGGCAGCTGCAAGAGGGGAGGCAGGATTACGCGTTATAGTGATGATTTTCAGGTCGCCATGTAGCAGTTTCACCTGATCTATCAGCTCTATGATTTCACGTGTGTTTCCTGAATTAGATATGAGCAAGAGAACGTCTTGTTTTTTAACTAGGCCTAAGTCTCCGTGTTGTGCTTCAAGAGGCTTTAAGAAGTAAGCAGGCGTGCCCGTAGAACACAGCGTATTTGCTATCTTAGTTCCTACTTCCCCAGCTTTTCCAACACCCGAAACGATAACCGTTCCATCTCCTTCATGCACAGCCTTATGAATCAGGTTTACAGCCTGCTGTAAGCTCCCATCCATAGGGATGTTACGGATCGCTTGGATCTCCTTTTCAATCAATTCTTGAATCTCTTCTTGCGTCATGCTTTTCGTATAGGTGTGCAAAGGTAATGCGAATGTGGAATTGGCATGACAAAGCTCATCTTCAGAACTACCAAGCTGAACGTGGGCATCAGTATTTTCTGTCGTTCTTTAGGGCTTAAAATAAGAGACATGGCAGACAGCAGAGCACAGGTGCGTATTGGAAAGGAGAACTATAAGACTGAAATCAACCTAAGGCAACATACCTTGATTGCTGATGAGCCCGAGGAAGTGGGCGGAACTGATTTGGGTCCAACCCCAAGTGAGCTGTTGGCCGCATCTCTCGGTTCCTGCATTGCCATAACTATGCGCATGTATGCCGATAGAAAGGGCTGGCCTCTTGATGCCGTTCAGGTGAGAGTAGAGGTTCTCAAAGAGGATTCAGATAATGTAGGTTCCAATGAACAAGTGACCGTGTTCGAGGTAAAAACCGAACTCAGTGGAGCACTCGATGAAGCTCAGGAAAGGCGCATTAGAATCATTGGAACGAAATGCCCCATTCATAAAATCCTGCAGCACACCTCAGAGATTAGAATGGTCTAAGGATTAATTCTTGCGAATAAAAGCACTGTCTAAAACAGTAGCATCAAAGGTGCCCGTGGGTCTTCCATTCACTTGATTATACACTGCTGCGATAAAGATGGTTTTTGCTGCTGCGAAGACAGTGAGAACGAGCACGGCAGCTACCACAGCAACAGCAATTCCAAGAACCAAGTTGATTTTTGCGATAAGGAATCCTAATCCTGCGGCCAGTATGACGCCTAAGATTTGGAACAATCCGAAACTCATATTCATGGTCAAGGATTCGCCCCATTTATCTTTCATCATTCTTCCTGAATCTTTTATGGATTCAATAACGCCTTTGTCTTGAAAGACTAAAATTGGAACTACGAAGAAGGTGAGAAGTGACCAAGCGATTCCCATGAATGCGGTGACGATCTGGCCTATTTTCCCCGTGTTTGCAATGACTTCTAAGATGATTCCTATTGTGGCCGAAACGATGGTCCAGCCGAGGATTTTTACAATTCTGCTCATGGAGAATGAAATTCCATCAGCTAGTGTTGCCTCTTCATCGTAAAAGGTTTTTACGGCACAGTGCATCAAAGCCGTATTGAAGAAGATTACGATGAAGTAATTGACTAGATAAAAGAGGAATACCCCTGCATATCCTGTGATGTTCGAGGATTCGCTTTGCATCATGGCTTCTATTTCATCACCGAAAAAGAAAAAACCTCCTCCTACAAAACTTCCAATAATCATAATCATAGAAAGTGTGGAAAGAACAGGAAAGATCAATAAAGTCTTGTTCTTCTGAATGGTGGCTAGGCTCATTTTGGACAAGTCCCAACCATTGGAAATACGTGTCATGAAACTCATAAGAAGTGGGTATTTAAATTTTATTCAAAGTAAAAAAAATGGAAAATTTAACCAAGGCTATTTTTTCTGTGCGGAAGTAACTCTACCTACCCCCATCAATTTATTCTTCCAATAGTTGGATAGCTCTACATTCGTAATTATAATCCCTTGACTTGAAGAAGAATGAATCATAGTCAAGTTTTCGCCTAGTCCTGAAAGCACCAATCCGACATGGGAAATCCTGTTCTTACTCTTCCCGAAAAACACTAAATCTCCTTTCTCTGCTTTCCTTAACGAAATAGACTCACAGGCATTGAATTGCTCTTGTGCCGTGCGTGGAATAGGAACATCTATATGAGAGTATACATAGCAAGTGAATCCTGAGCAGTCAAATCCTTTGCTATCAGTTCCTCCCATGCGATAAGGGACACCTTGAAAACTCTTAGCGTAGGTCGCCATGGCAAAACTCGCACTATATTCTTCTATTTCTTTTTCATCCCGAACGCGTGGTTTTTCATCACTTTTCACTGTAGGCTCAGGTCGTGTTCTTTCTGTGCGAACTCGTCTTTCTCGCGATGGAATATTAACTACTGCGCGTTCTTCTTTTTGAGCTTCTGAATCATCTAAGTAATCAGCATCTTGGAGCATCGCTAATTCACGTTTCCTTCTCGCTTCTTCTTTTGCAAGACGCTTTGCTGTTTTACGCTCTTTTTTCAACTCTTTTTCAGAGTGCGTTTTTCCAGCACTCGGAGTTTGTGCTTGCAGTTCTGGAGTGAAGGAAAGGCATAGCACAGCGCAAATCATCATGGCCATAGACCTCTGAATTGCTTTACGTAGCTTTCGAATACGGATGTTCTTCTCTATCACGTTGCACATAATGACCAAAGATCATTCCCAAAACGTGAGTATGAGCACTTTTAACATTCCATTATGAAGATTTTAAAGTGAATAGAGAATCCCCACTTTACTTAGGCTTCAGCCTGTAATCATTGAATAATCAAGGCACTCGTGGCGCTTTTCTTCCCACATTGTAACAAGACTTGATAGCTTCCAGCATCAAGATAGCGCTTACCGTTCTTGGCTTTTTCGGGGAGTTTCAGGTCGAGTTTCTTGCGTTCCTTTTCAAGGTGAGAGACTGCCCAATTTTCGAATGTCAAGTCATAAGGAACAGATTGAAGTCCGTTTCCTGCTTTGATTTCGCCAATATAAAGGACAGTTCCTTTTGGACTTTTTACTTCATAATGACAGGCCGCTTGTTCTTGTTCAGAGAAGAGTATATCCAGGCTGGGTTCATAGAATCCAAACCATGTACTCCAACCTGCTCCTCCCCAATATTTAGATCCTTTCAATGTATCCATACTAAGCACGAGCATTTCATTTTCATGTCCGCTAATCGCTCTTAGCGGAGCAATATTTGCCACGTAAATACTGCGACCATGTGTACCCACTATGAGATCTTCTTCTCGTTTTTGTATGACTAGATCGTGCACAGCTACATGCGGGATTCCGTTCATAGCAGCGCTGAATTTCTCGCCTCCGTCCATGCTGATGTATAGCCCATGATCCGTTCCTACATACAGAATATTAGAATCTTTATCGTCCTCCAAAATAACATTCACGGGCTCTGCAGGGAGATTAGTTCCAATGCGTTTCCAAGTCTTTCCTTGGTCATCAGAACGATAGGCGTACGCATCCATGTGATCTTGTCTATATCCATTCAAGGTCACATAGACTCTGTTTTTATCATGCTGTGAAGCCTCTACGCGTGTCACCCATAGCGATGCAGGAAGACCTGCGCTGATATCCTTCCAGGAGTTTCCTCCGTCAGGACTTACATATACTTTTCCATCATCAGAACCGGTATACAGCAGCCCAAATTTCAAAGGTGATTCATCAATACTCGTGATCGTACCGAAAGGAACATTTCCTTCTTTTCCGCCTACTGTTAAATCAGGGCTTATGGACTCCCAGTGTTCTCCTTGATTCATGGAGCGATGCATTTTATTGGACCCCATATACAAGATGTCTTGATTATGCATGCTCAGATGGATAGGAGTCTGCCAATTCCAGCGAAGAGCTGATTCTCCCAGTTCATGACTTGGATGGAAATAGGTCTGTTTTCCATTTTTTTCTAATCGATAGTAATGACCAAATTGATATCCTGTATAGACCGTTTCATTGTCTCTAGAATCTACTTCTATCTGCATTCCATCACCACCCATAATCATCTTATACGGATACTCTCCTGATTGAAGCCAGTCTTGCGAGGCTTTGTAGTTGCTTGGCCCTCTCCAGACTCCATTATCTTGCAGGCCACCATAGATTTGATAAGGCTCTGCGTTATCTACTTGAACCGTATAGAATTGTCCAACAGCGGGGCTATTGCAATTAATGAAGTGAGCTCCATTATCATAGCTGATATTTATTCCGCCATCATTTCCATTAATCAGATGACCATCTTTATTTGGGTCAATCCATAGCGCGTGATGATCGGCATGCACGTTGCCAGGATTTATTCCTTTCCAAGTTGCTCCGCCATCATTAGAGTGCAACAGTGGAACACCAGCGATGTATAATTTTTCAGGTTGGTTTGGATGAACTTTAATCAACCCGAAATAATATCCGTAGCTATAAACGACATCATCTAAATATCCATTATGTGTTTTTTTCCAAGTTTCATTTTCTGTGTCAAAAAGAAAGACTTCAGCTCCTATGACTGGCGTGTCAAATAGGTCAGCGTTTGCATCAGCTAAATAATCGTAGAGAGCTTTCGGAATTATTTCATCCTTTGAAATTTTCTCTTTGATGTAGGCGATGTCATATTTTTCGGGAAAGTCGTTGTCCTTTAAAAAGGTCTTTACTTTCTCTTCGTCCAAAGCCAAGAAATCAGCCTTGCTCATGTTCTGAAAAACGAATTTTTCCAGTTTAGCTGAACTTGGTTTTTCTTCTTTAGCTCTGCGCGCTTGATTATCATGAATGGCGTAGAGGTAGGTTTTGCCTTCAGTACTTGCAACATCTAATCCTATACGTCCGACCCCTTCACCTTGAGGAAAACCTGAAGCTTCAGTGCTTATTTTTTCCCAGGATTCCCCTGCATCAGTACTGCGATAAATTCCGCTTTTAGGCCCATTGCCTTGAAAGTCCCAAGCCTTTCTATCTCTATCCCACAGTGAAGCGAAAAGAATGTCATTATCCTCTGGATGAATAACCATATCTACCGCTCCAACGCCTTGATCCAGAACGTGTTTCCAGGTTGTGCCGCCATCCGTGGTTTTGAAGACTCCTTCTTGACCGGCATCGCTATATAGTTTTCCTAAGGAGGCTACCCAAACTACTTGGGAGTTGTCAGGGTCTATGATCACTCTTCCAATATGCTGTGTCTCACCCAATCCCCTGTGCTTCCAAGTCTTCCCTTTATCATCGCTGAAGTACATCCCGACTCCAGAGTAGGAAGATCTGCTGCTGTTCACTTCACCCGTTCCTATCCAGATGCTGCTGTCTTTCCAATTCACTGCTATAGCGCCTATAGTCATGACAGCTTGGTCATCAAAAAGAGGGGAGAAAGAAGCACCATTATTCTGAGTCTCCCACAGTCCTCCAGAGGCATAAGCCACGAAAAAATGGGTAGGATCAGCAGGGTTCACGGCCAAATCTACCACGCGGCCACTCATCACTGTAGGCCCTACAGAGCGGAAGCTTATTCCTGTGAGTGGAGATTCAACGATGGCTTGCAGGCGATGTTCATGAGCTTTGATACGGGCCTCAGAAGAAGTCGCTTCCTGAGCGATACCGAGCAAACTTGAGCACAAGCAAAAGAAAAGGGGCATGATTTGTTTCATGCCCCTAAGGTCGTTATCTTGAACGATATTTTCTACTGTGGTATTAAAAGCAATACGCATTTGCCTTAATCATAGTCTGAGCTACTTTCTGTTGCTCATCCTTTATATTGAAAGGCTGAATTTTAGAGAACCTCTTGATTCCCATCATCATCATGCGCATCTCATCGCCTTCAGTAAAGGACATTACTGCTTCATTTCCTGAGCTACGAATGGTTTCAGAAGCTTCATAAATGTATAGTCTAGCCATTGCGATTTTCTCAGAAAGTTCTGCTTCAGATTTGGTCTTCAGCAATTTCTTTACTCTAAGTAATACGCTCTCAGCCATATACGTTGCGATAACCATGTCAGCGATATTCATGAGAATCTCTTGCTCTTTGCTCAAGGTCATCATCAATTTTTGTGCTGCAGCACCTGCTGTCATCAATACTGCTTTTTTGAAATTAGCAATGTACTTTGTCTCTTCAGCCAAAAGTTCTCCGTTGCTATCTCCAAAATCAGGAATAGACATTAATTCCTTCTGAACTGCCATAGCTGGAGTCATCAAATCGAGTTCTCCTTTCATGGCTTTTTTCAAGATCATGTCTACAGTCAACATTCTGTTAATCTCGTTCGTTCCTTCAAAGATTCTGTTGATTCTTGAATCTCTATAAGCGCGTTCTATCATGCTCTCTGCACTATAGCCCATTCCACCATGAATCTGAACTCCTTCGTCCACACAGTAATCTAAACATTCGGACCCGGCTACTTTTAACATAGCACATTCAGGAGCGAATGCTGCAATACCTTGAATGGTGGCTTGCTGCTTGTCCATACCTGCTTCAATATTACCTGTAATGGCATTATCAATATCTTGAGTGGCTCTGTATAAAGCACTTTCTATCGCAAAAGTTCTGTAGGCTTGCTTAGCAAGTTTTTGACGAATGGCACCGTACTTAGAAATAGGTCTTCCAAATTGCTCTCTTTCATTCGCATACTTCACTGAAAGTCCGATGGCAGCCTTAGCTCCTCCAATAACTCCACCAGCTAATTTTATACGGCCAATATTCAGCACATTTACCGCAATTTTAAATCCTTTCTGGCGCTCATACAAAAGGTTCTCTACAGGAACTTTACAGTTGTTGAAGAAGACTTGGCGAGTTGATGATCCCTTGATCCCCATCTTCTTTTCTTCAGCGTTTAATGTAAGTCCTTCGTATCCTTTTTCTACAATGAATGCAGAGAGATTTTCATCATCATCGATTTTTGCGAATACAATAAATACGTCAGCGAATCCTGCATTGGTAATCCACATTTTCTGTCCTGTGAGCAAGTAATGCTTTCCGTCAGGGCTCAGAACAGCCTTGGTTTTCGCAGCATTGGCATCACTTCCTGAGCTAGGCTCCGTGAGGCAGTATGATCCTTTCCACTCTCCTGTAGCAAGCTTGGAGACGTATTTTTTCTTTTGCTCTTCATTCCCGTAATACAAGATAGGAAGTGTTCCTATACCTGTATGTGCACCGTGCGCTACAGAGAAAGAGAAGCCATGACCAATAGCTTCCGTACTCAACATAGTGCTCTTGAAATCCATGCCCATTCCATTCAGCGATTCAGGAACGGATATTCCTAGAATGCCTAATTCACCTGCTTTCTCAAGCAGACTTGACATAAGACCTTCCTCCATTTTATCAATGGCTTCTATCACTGGAATGACTTCTTGATCGATAAAATCACTGCATGATTGCTCAATCATGCGATGCTCTTCTCCAAATTCCTCAGGAATGAAAATTTCCTCTGGCTTGCAGTCACGAATAAGAAATTCTCCTCCTGTTATTGATTTTACTTTATCTGTAGTATCCATAGCAATTAAATATTTTGTTAATTGGTTTTTAGTTTAACAATTCATAGACCCCAGCTGCACCTTGACCCGTTCCAACGCACATGGTCACGATTCCATACTTCTGCTTTCTCCTGCGCATCTCATTGAAGAGTTGTACGCTCAGCTTTGCACCTGTGCATCCGAGCGGATGGCCTAGTGCAATAGCTCCGCCATTCACATTCACAATGGTAGGGTCTAGATTCAATTCTCGTATCACAGCAACAGATTGTGAAGCGAATGCCTCGTTCAATTCATACTGTTGAATATCACTCATCTTCAGCCCCGCTCTTTCCACAGCTTTAGGCACGGCATACATAGGGCCCATTCCCATCACGCGAGGTTCAAGACCTGAAACGTGATAACTCTTTAATCTTGCGATAGGCTGCACATTAAGTTCTTTGAGCATACGCTCTGATACCACCATGGTAAAGGCTGCGCCATCAGAAGTCTGCGAAGCGTTTCCTGCAGTGACGGTTCCTTTAGCATCGAATACAGGACGTAGTCTGGCCAATGCTTCTATGGTAGTTCCTTTTCGAACTCCTTCATCTGTATCCACAATATACTTGCGTTCTTGGCGCTTGTCATCTTGTACAAATACTTCTTGAACTTCAATGGGAACGATGTCTTCCTTGAATCGTCCATTTTCAATAGCATCTGAAGCTCTTCGCTGAGATTCATAGGCAAAGGCATCTTGTTCTTCCCTGCTGATTTTGTAGTCATTGGCCACAGCCTCAGCGGTCAATCCCATTCCCCAATACCAAGTTGGATTCTCTTTAGATACGTTAGCGTTAGGCACTAACCTCCATCCACCGAATGGGATAGGAGTCATGGTTTCTACTCCGCCTGCAATAATGCAATCAGCCATTCCAGCATGGATCTTGGCGCTTGCAATCGCAATGGTTTCAAGTCCTGAAGAACAATATCTATTAACGGTCATTCCAGGAACTTTATCTGAGTCCAATCCCATAAGCGATATCATACGACCGATATTCAGTCCTTGCTCCGCCTCAGGAGTGGCATTCCCTACGATGATGTCATCAACTCTATTTGGGTCAAGGTCAGGTAATTCTGACATGATGTGACGTATCACAGAAGCTCCTAGCTCATCAGCACGCATGTGCTTGAACAATCCTCGCGGTGCTTTTCCGACCGCTGTCCTGTAGGCTTTTATAATGTATGCATCCATATTATTTCAATATTCAATATTCCAAGTTCAACATCCATGTTTCATGGATATTTTTTCAGAATCGGTTTATTTCAATTCCTGTGTTCATCTCACGCTGGATTTCGGTTCAAGACTTAATTCCTGAGTACCTTTCCTGTAGTAATGATGCTCTGAAGTCGCTCTAAGGTTTTCTTTTCTCCGCAGAGTTCTAAGAATTTCTTGCGCTCTAAATCCAAGAGATACTTTTCACTCACTTTAGTGGGTGTGCTGAGATCTCCTCCAGCTAAGGCAAAGCCTAGTTTCTCTGAAATCAATCGGTCATGATCACTGATGTAGTGACCGCTCATCATGCTGTGTGCTCCTATATAAACAACACCCAGCGCTTCGTTGCCCAATACTTCTACTTCTGTTCTCGGCTTAGGGCTTGTATATCCCTTATCAGCCAATGTCATACAGTGTTGCTTGGCAATTCCTAATTGATGCTCACGAGATACGACTACTTCGTCTTGACCTCTTCTCATGTATCCTAGCTCGAATGCTTCTTCACCACTCGTAGATACTTGGGCTTGTCCTATCGTCAAAAATCTGTTTCTGAATTGGTTGATGCGTATGTCGCCATCCTTCAATTCATCAGCGAGTCGAATCGCGAATTCTTTTGTTCCGCCTCCTCCGGGGATGAGACCAACTCCGAATTCTACTAATCCCATATAGGTCTCAGCATGAGCGACTACTTTATCTACGTGAAGGCATATTTCGCATCCTCCACCAAGGGTAAGTCCGTGAGGAGCTGCAACTACAGGAACGGAGCAATGACGTAAACGCGTTGTAGTATTTTGGAACATCTTCACCGCCATATCTAGCTCATCGAATTCCTGCTCTACGGCCATCATGAAAATCATGCCTACGTTAGCGCCAGCCGAGAAATTCTGTCCTTCATTGCTGATTACCAATCCACGATAGTCGTTCTCAGCCATGTCCATGGCTTTGTTCAAGCCTTGAAGAACTTCACCTCCGATGGTATTCATCTTCGTATGGAACTCAATGTTCAAGATGCCATCTCCCAAGTCCTTAATCGTTGTTCCTGAATTCTTCCAAAGGACTTTATCTTCTCCTAAATTGGAAAGAACAACAAGGTTCTCTTGACCAGGAATGTTTTTATATGATTTTGTTCTGACATCATAATACTGACGCATACCATCTCTCAATGAATAAAAGCTCTTCACTCCTGCATCCAACATTTCTTGGATCCAAGGAGCAGCTTTTAAGCCTGCTTCATTCAGTCCTTCTAGTCCTTTTTCAACGCCTACTGCGTCCCAAGTTTCAAAAGCCCCAATCTCCCATCCAAAACCTGCTTTCAATGCATCATCAATGCGATAAAGCTCATCACTGATTTCAGGAAGACGATGAGAAACATAAGCGAACAACGAGTGGAATGACTTGCGGTAGAAATCACCTGCTTTGTCTTTTCCTTCATACAGAACTTTAGTACGAGGAGCCAATGCATCCACAGCTTTGGCAGCTTCGAGTGTAGCGAATTGCACCTTGTTCTGTCTGCGATATTCTTTTGTTTTTACGTCTAAAACGAGAATCTCAGAACTTCCATCAGCAGCTTTTACTTTTTTGTAAAAACCTTGTCCTGACTTGCTTCCTAACCAATTATTATCTGCTAGATGTTGCACATAATCAGTGGTTTCGAATACTTCTTTTCTCTCATCCTTTGGACAATTCTCTTTTACTCCATTGGCCACATGGATTAGCGTGTCTAATCCTACTACGTCACAGGTTCGGAAGGTTGCAGACTTAGGACGGCCCATAGCTGGTCCGGTCAATTTATCTACTTCTTCTACGCTGAGATCCATCTCCTTAACAAGGTGGAATAGCGCTTGAATTCCAAATACTCCAACACGATTCGCGATGAAGGCAGGAGTGTCCTTACAAAGAACAGTTTTCTTTCCAAGGAATCTTGAACCATAATCCATCAAGAATTCAATGATTGCTGGATCGCTTTTTTCAGATGGAATAATCTCCAGTAGTTTTAAATAACGAGGAGGATTAAAGAAATGTGTTCCACAGAAGTGCTTCACGAAATCTTCAGATCTTCCCTCAATCAACATCTTAATTGGAATACCAGAGGTATTCGTGGTAATCAATGTTCCAGACTTGCGATGCTTCTCTACCTGAGCGAAAACGATTTTCTTAATGTCTAATCGTTCTACTACAACTTCTATAATCCAATCGCAATCAGCAATCCTAGGCATATCATCGTCAAAGTTTCCCGTAGTAATACGTGTGGCAAACGACTTACTATAAATAGGAGAGGGGTTACTCTTGAGCGCAGTCTGTAAGGCTGTGTCTACGATGCGATTACGCACAGATGGAGACTCTAGGCTGAGGCCTTTCTTCGTTTCTTCAGCGTCTAAATCTCTAGGCACTATATCCAATAGCAGGACATCTACTCCGATGTTGGCGAAATGGCAGGCAATGCGAGAACCCATGACTCCTGAGCCTAGCACCGCGACTTTATTAATCTTACGTTCCATATAATTTCCTTGTGGCAGCTCAGGCTGCTTTATTAATCTTTAATAGTTTCTGCTTGTTAATCAAGCTGCCGATCTGGGTCATCACCTCAAAAAAGACTTCCAACTTCTCAGGCTCGATATTCGCTCTGAGCGTATCATTGAAATGAAGAATGGTCCTCTTGGCTAATACGCGCATCTCATTTCCATAATCGGTTAAGAAAATTCGTACCATACGTCCATCATGGGGGTCTTTCTCTCTGTATATGAGACCTTGATCTTCCATCCGCTTCAGGGTGCGTGAGAGGCTGGTAGATTCCATGCCCATCTTAGGTCCTAAACTGGTGGACGGTGTACCTTCTTTATCTACATTGAGTAAGACATATCCTATGGACATGGTACCCTTATACTTCGTAGCTTCAGAGTTATACATTCTAGAAATGGCCGCCCATACGGAGCGGATGTGATAATCAACTGTTTCTATGGCTTGCATTGTGCAAATATAATCAATTTAACTATGCACGCATAATATATTCGATGAAGTGCATCTCAGCGGGCCTTTAATTATCGGATTCAAAGATGAAAGGAAGGATATGATCTATGAAGGGGCTGAATCTTAAGAATTAGCCTTAGGCCTTGATCTCCTCGAAGAGAAGTTGGTAAACAGTCCCTGTTGTTTTCATGCGAACAAGGGTTCCATTTAATTGCTCGCTTAACGATTCCATCAGGATGGTCCCAAGTGAGTCATTGGCCGTATCCGTAAGATCTATTGGCATTCCTACTCCATCATCTCCGATATTTAACTCGAAACGACCTTCACCTTTAGCTACGAGTTCAACAAAGAAGGTTCCCATACGGTCTTCGGGGAATGCATATTTCATTGCATTGGAGCTAATCTCATTGATGATCAATCCAAGAGGAGTGAGGGTGTCCAAATTCAGTTTTTCCACCTCGATGTTTAGCTTGAGATTCACGCTATTACTCAAGTCATAAGTGCTCACAATGTCAGTACATAGATCCGTGATATAATCACGTATATTGATGTTGGCAAGATTCTCTGTCTTGTACATACGCTCATGTATCATGGCCATAGACATCACACGATTCTGTGATTCATCTAAGGCCCACAGCGCTTCTTCATCCTTCACATAATGGGATTGAAGACGAAGTAAGGAATTCACAATCTGCAGATTATTCTTTACTCTATGATGAATTTCTTGGAGTAAAACAGCCTTTTCATCACGTTCTTTTGCAATCTGCTGGGTTCTTACCTTGACCCGCTCTTCAAGTGATTTATTTACCTTTCGAATCCTCGATAAGCGATATCGATAATAGAGATACGCCAATAAGAATATTAGGGCAATCAGCATCATGCGGAATATCCAGGTCTGAAAAAAAGAGGGTTGGATATTCAATTCTAATCGGCCTGGAACTTCTGACCAAAGTCCATCATTGTTTGCCGCCTTTACTTCGAGGAAATATCTTCCGGGAGGTAAATTGGCAAAGGTGACATAGCGTCTATCTTCCACATATGTCCAGTCATTAGATGCTCCAACTAAGCGATATTCATAGCAATTTTTCTCAGGTGTCCTGAAATTAAGAGCAGTGAATCCGATGGTGATTAAAGAGATTTCAGGAGGAAAGTCAAAGCTCGGTACATCACCAAAAAAGGACTTAGTAAAGCGTACATCATAGGAATTGGTCTTTACATTGAAAGACTCAATTTCAGTAAAGAATACAGGAGGGAGAACAGTGTTTAATTGTATGTTTTGAAAATTCACAACATCCATTCCTTGAAGCCCCCCGAAGAACATTTCTCCTGAGCTGGTAATAATGGCTGCTCCGGTATTGAAACTTTGGTTCCCTAAACCATCCAAGTCATTATAGTTAACGAAGTTCCCACTGCTTATATCAAGCACGGAGATTCCTTTATTGGTGCTGCACCATATTCTGCCTTGTCCATCAGGAATGACATTCGTGATGACATTGTTTGCCAAGCCATTTTGAGTAGTATAAATCGTCACTCTTCCTGTCATGAGGTCGAGCTTATTAAGTCCACCACCTCGCGTGCCTATCCATAGTATGGCCGAGTGATAGTCCATGGATAATATTTTGTCATTACTCAGCGTACTTAATGAATCATTTGAGACTTTATAATTCGTGAATTTTTTAGTGTCTAGATCGTAACGCTGTACTCCTGCACTTGACGTTCCTATCCATACGGTATTTGCTCCTTGCTTTGCCAAACAAGTGATGCGATTGTCTTTTAGACCATTCTTGTCTGCAGGATCGAAAATGAGGCTTGACTTTCTGCTTCCCTCCATGTCTAGGATGGATATTCCTCCTCCTTGTGTAGCTACCCAGATCTCTTTGTCCATCATCAAGATGTCTGAAACACGAGAATCACTGAGCCCTTCACCCACTGTGCCTTTTACAATATTCCTAACAGTATTAGTTCGCAGATCTACAAGTCGAAGGCCATTCTGATGAGTTCCTATTGCAATTATACTGTCCTGTGTTGCGATGCACTCTGCATCTACGAATCTCACTTCGGCCGGAATTACATTAATCGCTTCACTTTCTAGGAACACCTCTGCCAGACTCCCTATTCCATTTGCAGTACCTATCCAATAATGACCGGGAGATACCTCATGGATGGATCGAACATGATCTGAAGGGAATACAGTAGCACCCATATCTCGCCTATCATAATGATAGAATCTGCGTTGTTCTTGATAGTGGATATTGACACCACCACTGAATGTGCCTATCCACAAGATACCAGTGTGGTCTTCCATAATAGATGTCACACGGTCGTTGCTCAAGGTCCTATCTACCTCATCATCGTGCAGGTGAAGCACTGCGATATCTCTTCCCGTGAGCACTTGATATAGTCCAGTCTCCGTTCCCGCCCAAAGCGATTTTTCCTTGTCGAAGCTCAAAGAGTTAATACCCATGTTCCTTGGAATGGGCAATTTGCTTCGCTTCAATGAGGATTGCTCTAATTCGAAAATTCCAAGATTCGTTCCAACAAGCAAGGTGCTGTCTTGCCCCATGGTCATGCTGAGGATAGCTTGCCCAAAGAGGGTTTCATCTTCAGGAATATTCAGACGATTGAATAGTTCTTCTTCTGGATCCCAGAGGTTCAAGCCTTGATTCGTTCCCACCCATAGCCTACCATACAAGTCCTTGTACAAACAGTTTATGTTATTATTACTGATAGAACCAGGACTGTCAAATTCTAGTTTGAATCGCGTAAAACTGGAGTCTCGTTTGTCAAATCGGTTTAGTCCATTGGCTGTTCCTATCCATAGGTGGTCATCACTATCAAGAGCCATGGACCAGACAGTATTGCTGCTCAAGCTTCTGTTCTTATGAAAGTCAAACTGATATACAGTAAAGTTGGCTTTGGAACGGTTCAACAGGTTAAGGCCCCTGTCTGTTCCTACCCAAAGATGGCCATCAGCATCCTCTATCATAGTGTTGATAGTGTTATTGCTAATGCTCTTGGGGTTCTGAGGGTCATTCTGAAAAACCCTGAAATCATAACCATCATACCTGTTCAGTCCGTCATCTGTTCCTACCCAGATAAAACCAAAATGATCTTCAAATACGGAATAGGCTGTCACCTGAGAAAGACCATCCCTTACACTCAGATGCTCAAATTCCACATCTCTGTTCTGAGCATTTCCGACAAAGGAAATAAGAACAAGTGTTAAAAGGAAAAGGACGAATCGTAAGCTCATATTGACTAGTCAGAATAACAAAGTGTTCAAAGCGTGAATATATCTAATTGGATTCCATCCCAGCTATTGAAGAATTTTCAAGGCACATAATCCTACCTTTGAGGCCTTAAATTGAAACCTATTATGTCGAACGCCTTCTTCACTCCGCCAATTGCTTTCAACGAACCTGTTCAAGGATTCGCCCCAGGAAGCCCTGAGCGCAAGTCACTTCTTGACACCTATAAGGCTATGAAAAAGAAGCCTATGGATATCCCAATGCACATAGGAAGTGACGAGGTACGCACGGGTAAAAAAGTGAAGATGACTTCTCCTCATGACCATTCACTTGTGCTAGGTCATTACCATAATGGCGGAAAAGAGCATGTGCAATCCGCTATTAAAGCTGCGCTGAAGGTGAGGAAGGAATGGGCAGCTATGCCTTGGCAGGACAGAGCCGCTATCTTTTTGCGTTGCGCAGAATTACTTGCTGGTCCATTCAGAGATAGAATGAATGCTGCTACTATGTTGTGTCAATCAAAGAACGTCATGCAAGCTGAGATAGATGCCGCATGTGAGATGATAGATTTCTTCCGATTCAATGTTCAATACATGACGGACATCTACAGTCAACAACCTGAATCAGATGTTGCAGTATGGAATAGACTGGAATACCGTGGGCTAGAAGGATTCGTGTTCGCATTGACTCCATTCAATTTCACCTCAATCTGTGCTAATCTATGCGCTGCTCCTGCTATGATGGGAAATGTCATCGTATGGAAACCTGCAGATGCTCAGATTTATTCAGCTCAGGTAATCATGGAACTTTTCAAAGAGGCGGGTGTTCCTGACGGTGTGATTAATCTTGTTTATGGTGATGGCCCTGAAATAGGAGAAGTAGTCTTCAATCATCCTGACTTTGCTGGTCTGCATTTCACTGGAAGTACAAGTGTCTTCAAGCAGTTATGGAAGAACATTGGAAAGAACATTGACAAGTACAAGAGCTATCCTCGTGTGGTAGGCGAGACCGGAGGAAAGGATTTTATTATGGTTCATTCCTCTGCTAACGTGGATGAAGTAGCGACTGCTATTAGCCGTGGTGCTTTCGAATTCCAAGGTCAGAAATGCTCTGCTGCATCTCGTGTGTATCTTCCATCAAATATTGCAAAAGCGGTATTGGATAGAGTAGTAAAAGATGTAAAGTCATTCAAGATAGGAACTGCTGAGGATCCATCGAATTACATCAACGCGGTGATCGATGAACGAGCATTTAGAAAGATATCAGGCTACATAGACTTCGTCAAGAAATCCAAAGATGCTAAGATATTAGTAGGTGGAAAATATGATGGTTCTAAAGGTTGGTTTATTGAACCAACTGTAGTGCTAACTGAGGATCCAAAGTACAGGACCATGTGTGAAGAAATCTTCGGACCGGTGGTGACTGTATATATCTATGACGAAAACGATTTCTCCAAGACATTGGACATCTTGGATAAGACTAGTGAGTATGCGTTGACTGGATCTATCTTCAGTAAGGATAGAGCAGCAATCAATCTAGCTGCGCAGAAGCTGGAGCATGCTGCAGGTAACTTCTACATTAACGATAAGCCAACAGGAGCTGTTGTAGGTCAACAACCTTTCGGTGGAGCTAGAGGTTCAGGAACCAATGATAAAGCAGGTTCATATATTAATCTCTTACGTTGGGTTTCAGCTCGTACGATTAAAGAAACTTTAAATCCTGCAAAGGAGTATAGATATCCGTTTTTAGGCTGAGTTTAATCATGAGGGGGCGATATAATATAGAAGGACACACTGCGTTCATTAGTCACCAAATGAAACACTACGCCCTTGCCTTCCTGTGCACGTTTTTTTTGTTTAACGGGTATTCCCAGTTAGGTGGAAACAGCTCTTATCTTCTTCTAGACCTTCCAAGTTCGGCCCGTGTATCGGCTTTAGGAGGGAAATATATCTCTGTATGGGATGATGATATAGATTTAGCATATCTGAATCCAGCTCTTCTTGATAGTGCTGATGCTGGCCAAATCTCTCTAAACTATGGAAATCTTTTCGCAGGAACAAGAAATGGTTTTGCGAGCTACGGTGTAGATAAACCGGGCATTGCCACCTTCGCTGCTACTATGCAATATCTAAGCTATGGAGAGTTTTCCCAACGTGATGAATTCAATACTGATCTGGGTACGTTTTCCGCTTCTGAATATGTACTTAATCTCGGTGCAGGAAGAGAAATAGACAGTCTGTTCAGGGTAGGAGCTAATCTGAAATTCGTTCATTCCCAGCTAGAGAGCTATCAGTCTTCAGCTATTGCTATAGATGTAGCAGGAACCTATAGATCAAAGAACAAAGACTTTACTATTGCGTTGGTGTTACGCAATGCGGGAGTCGCATTGACTACTTATACCGAAGGACAAAGAGAGAAACTCCCATTCGCAGTTGATTTAGGTATGACTAAGCGGTTGAGCAAATCACCTTTGCGTTTCACCTTGACCTTGGCTGACCTTCAAAAATGGGATCTTAGTTATACTGACCCAGCTGATATTGGGCGAATAGACCCACTTACGGGAGATGAAATTCCTGTTGAAGAGAAGAATGTTGCTGAGAAAATTCTTTTGCATGTGCATGGAGGTATGGAATTTCTTCTAGGTGAGAATTTTCATCTGAGATTGGGCTATGATTTCAGAAGGAGAAGTGAGCTTTCTATCAATGATATTCCAGGAGGATCAGGAATTTCTTGGGGACTGGGTCTAAAGATTTCCAAGTTCAGATTAAGTTATGGACGTGTGATTTACAATCAATCTGGTGCAAGCAATCACCTGGGAGTAGCTGTGCGCTTCAGTGACTTCAGGAAAGCAAGTTGATCAGACCTTTATACTTTTTCTAAAATCTGCTTTCCTACCTTTGCGGCCTTTAAAATCCAATTTCTTTATGTCCAATAACGACAACGCTCACAAGTGTATTATCATAGGTTCAGGTCCTGCAGGATATACTGCGGCCATTTACGCAGCAAGAGCTGATATGAAGCCCATCATGTATACAGGTATGGAGCCAGGTGGTCAGCTTATGCAGACTACTGACGTAGATAATTTCCCGGGATATCCGACTGGTGTAGGTGGACCAGCTATGATGGAAGACTTGAAAGCTCAAGCTGAGCGTTTTGAGACTGAAGTACGTTTTGGATTTATTACTGAAGTAGATTTTACAGGCCCTGTTCATAAGGTTCAAGTAGATGGAAAAGAGTGGCATTCAGCGCATACGATTATCATTTCTACTGGTGCAAGCGCCAAGTGGTTAGGCCTTGAATCTGAGATTAGATTGCGTGATATTGGTGGTGGAGTTTCTGCCTGTGCGGTATGTGATGGCTTCTTCTATAAGGGCCAAGACGTAGTGATAGTAGGAGCAGGAGACACGGCCGCTGAAGAAGCTTCATATCTAGCCAAGCTATGTAGGAAGGTCTATATGCTCGTGAGGAAAGATGAAATGCGTGCATCTAAAGCCATGCAGCATAGAGTGAATTCTCTGTCTAATATAGAAGTGCTTTATAACCATGAGACGTTGGAAGTTCTTGGTGATGAAGGTGTTACTGGTGCGCACGTGATAAATAACGTCACTAAAGAAGAACGTGTTCTGGATATCACAGGATTCTTCGTGGCCATTGGTCATAAACCAAATACGGACATCTTTAAAAAGTGGTTGGCTATGGATGCTGTTGGTTATTTGAAAATAGTTCCAGGAACAGCAAAGACTGAAATTCCGGGTGTATTCGTTTCGGGAGATGCTGCGGATAAAGTGTATCGTCAAGCAGTTACTGCTGCTGGAACGGGATGCATGGCGGCTTTGGATGCGGAGCGTTACCTAGCTGAGAAAGGAATACACTGATTCTACTTAACTCTTCCTCCAGAAGTACGGACTAAAGAGCAAGAGCACAGTGAAGAGTTCTAGCCTGCCTATGAGCATTAAGAAACTCAACTCCCATTTTGCCGCAGCCGGAAGGAAATTGAACGAATAGGAGGGGCTTACCATGCCTATTCCTGGTCCAGTGTTCCCTAGTGATGTGGCTACAGCACCTATTGCAGTGTCAAATTCAATTCCCATTGCTGCTATTAAAATAGAACCCAACGCGAATAAAATCACATAAAAGATGATGAATGCAAGAACGGATGAGATGGTTTCCAAGCTGATTACCTTTCCATCCACCCTCACTGGTATGATTGCATTCGGATGAAGCTGGCGTTTTAATTCTCCTCCGCTATTCTTGAACAAGATTAAGTGCCTAATCATCTTGACTCCACCAGCAGTGGAGCCAGCACTTCCCCCTGCAAAAAGCAATAAAAAGAAGAACATAGTGAGGCCCCAACCCCAATGGCAATAGTCAGCCGTGGCAAATCCTGTTGTTGTGACGATAGAGACGACTTGGAATATCGCATACCTGAAACTTTCTTCGGCAGGGAATGTTCCTTTGACAAAAAGTGCGATGGCGACAAGAACACTGAAAAGCAAAGTCAAACTACCATAGAATCTAAATTCCTCGTTTTCAATGAGCTTGTGGAATTTTGCTTGGATCAACCAGTAGATCAAGATAAAATTCGTTCCGCCTAAGAACATGAATAAGGTAATGACATACTGTATATAGGCCGAATCCCAATGAGCGATACTAGCTTGCTTGGTAGAGAATCCCCCTGTGCTCAATGTAGTTAAGCTATGATTCAATGCATCAAAGGGTGTCATTCCTCCAATCCAGAGAAGAACTGTCTCAGCCAAGGTCAGACCCATATAAATAAACCATAGTCTCTTGGCAGTATCCGCAATACGCGGCTTAATTTTATCAGCTTTCAGTCCAGGAGCTTCAGCGGAGAATAACTGTGTGCTTCCTATGCCTAAAATAGGCAAGATGGCTACGGCTAGCACTATGATTCCCATACCACCAATCCACTGAGTGAGACTTCTCCAGAGCAGCACACTGCGTGGCAGTGATTCTATATCGTCAAGGATAGATGCACCCGTGGTGGTGAACCCTGACATAGTCTCGAAGAAGGCATTGGTCACATCAGGAATAGCTCCTGTAAGTAGAAAGGGAAGACACCCGAAGATTGACATGAGAATCCAACCAGCAGTGACTACGATGAAACCATCACGACTTCTTAAGTCACGAGCATCAGAATTTTTACTGAAATAATAGAGCAAGAGCCCTACCAGAGCATGTAAGAGAATTACTTGAACAAATCCTAAAAAAGTCCCATCGTTATCAGCATAAGCCAAAGGCAGGACCAAGCACATGAAGGCCCCATTAAAAATCAGGAGTACGCTTAAGAATTTGAGGATGATCCTAGGATGGAACATATTCAGGAGAAAAGATTCTCTACTTTTTTAATGG
>CALFHF010000067.1 GCA_937875855.1 uncultured Flavobacteriales bacterium | reverse complement strand
AGGAGATTATGGTGGAGTTGAAAATGAACTCCTTACTTCTGTGGAAGGCATTCAAGATTGGGAAATTCAAGATTCAAAGTTGAGGGTATGGCCTAATCCCCTCAGCGGTGCTGAGTTGAACATCCGCTTCCCGCAGGAGGTGCAGGTGGAGAGCGTGGTGATGGTAGATGCGGTGGGGAGGATTTCTAATTCATTATCTCTAATTTCTGATTCAGGAACCAATAAGAAATTTGAATTCCAACAATCAGAAATGGCCGCTGGACTTTATTCCCTTATTCTCACCACAAAGGAAGGTGCTGTATATTCAGAGAAAGTGATGGTGGAATGAAAATAGCCATCATTCTTGTCCCTCGCTGGAGATCTGTCCTGAGTCAAAGCGAAGGAGCTGGCTGCAAGAGGTATAGCGAGCAGACGGGTGAGGACTGTCAAGCGCAGCGCAAGGTGCAACATTCACTTGAAACCCTGACACCATTCCTCCCTCCCCTCATCGCTAACCTGCTCTGAGGTGCTCCCTCCGAAGGGAGACAAGGAAAGGAGCATGAAAATGCGGATCCCGTTGAGAAATAAATGGGAAAACGTGGGAATGAAAACATCATCTTCCAAGGGGATGAACGAACCTGACTCCCATTCTGATCCCTGTGATTGTCGAAGGCCAAGTTTAATTCTAAAAGAATCTTTTCCCCCGCCCCCATTTCTTAAATCCTTTCTTCACCCTTCGTAGTTATTGAAAAAGAGCTTAGACTTGAATTCTCTTGAATAGAAACCAAAGGAATGCCCTATTGCGTTCTTATGTTAGGCTCAAGAAGGAATACAGATGAAAAAAGGAATCTCGCTCATACTGCTCGCATTTATTCTCAGCTCCTGTGATAACAAGCTTTTCAAAGCGGAGAGCGTCAATATAGATGGAGATATCTGGGAAAAAGAAGAGGTAATTAACATGCCCATGACCATAGCTGACACCAGCAGTGTCTTTGATTATTATGTGAGCCTAAGGAACAGCGAAGACTATAAATATCAGAACATCTTCCTCTTCATTGACCTAGAATTCCCTAATGGACGTAAGCTAAAAGATACCCTAGCAGTGGACCTCGCAGGGACTGATGGCAAGTGGAAAGGAAAAGGAAGTGGAAGCCTGTATGATAACCGCATCTTGGTCAATAGAAGGATGAAGTTCCCCTTGCCCGGTGAGTATGTTTTTCGCATACGTCATGCCATGAGAGATGAAAGCCTAGAAGGAATCAAGACCGTGGGAGTAGAGTTTGACTATGTCCAATAAAAAAGACCTCATAGTACGAGCAGCCAAGAAAGAAGATATGGGAGCTGTGGCAGCCTTAATCAAGGAGCTGGCGCTGTATGAAAAAGCCCCAGAGGAAGCCATACTCAGTGCTGAGGACTTAGTACGAGATGGGTTTAACAGAAGGCCCTCCTTCAGATGTTTAGTCGCGGAGGAAGAAGGAAAGATCCTTGGAATGGCCTGCTATTATGAGCGATACTCCACATGGAAAGGAAAGACCTTGTTCTTGGAAGATTTAGTTGTCCAAGAAAGCGCACGAAGAAAAGGAGCAGGGAAGGCCTTGTTTGAGACACTAAGAACATTGGCCAAAGAAGGAGGGTATAAGAGATTAGAATGGCAGGTATTGGATTGGAATGAACCTGCCATTGCCTTTTACAAGAAAATAGAGGGCTGTGGGCTTGATGAAACGTGGATCAATTGCAGGATAGAATTCAGCTGAGAGATGAAAGTATATAAGTTCGGAGGAGCATCAGTGAAAGATGCAGCGGCCGTGAAGAACGTAGCGAAGATTATCCAAGATCATGCAGAGGATGATATTTGGGTGGTAGTCTCAGCCATGGGAAAAACCACCAATGCACTGGAGAGTTTGTTGGAAGCCTATCGCCAAGGCTTGGACACCCGTGAGCAGATTCTGGAGCAAATAGAAAACTATCACCGTGAGATCCTAGATGGGCTATTCCCTTTCAGTGGGCATGAGGTCTTCTTGACCCTGAACACGACTTTAGAGCGACTCAAGGAGACTTTGGAGAATCGCGCAAAGGAAGACTACGATAAGATCTATGATACGGTTGTCGCTTTCGGAGAAGACCTGTCTGCCATGATCTTAAGCGCCTATCTTGATGACAGAAGTTATCTCAATACCTGGGTGGATGCACGTGATGTCATCCTCACTGACAGCACCTTCAGAGAAGGGAAAGTCGACTTCGTCAAGACGGGGAAAAAGGTAAAGGAACGTTGGAATAGCATTGTGGAGTCCACGAACATTACTGGGAAAGGACTCTTAATCTCTCAAGGATTCATAGGCTCTGATGGAAAAAATACGGTGACTCTAGGAAGAGAAGGATCGGATTATACAGGGGCTATTTTGGCTTGGAGCCTGGGAGCTACAGAGATTACAATATGGAAAGATGTTCCGGGTATGCTGAATGCTGACCCAAAATTCTATCCCGATGCAGAACGGATTCCCTCATTATCCTACCAAGAAGCTACAGAGCTGAGTTATTACGGAGCCTCTGTCATTCATCCCAAGACCTTGAAACCTCTTCAGAATAAAGACATTCCGCTCTATGTCCGCAGCTTTATGAATCCGACAGCTGAGGGCACTGTTATTCATCATGATGAATCACAAGATCATTCACATCCTTCATTCATCTTCAAGCAAGCCCAAGTACTCATCTCCATTACTCCTAAAGATTTCTCCTTTATCGCGGAGGATAATATGAGTCAAATCTTTGCGCTGCTGTCTAAGAATGGCCTGAAAGCGAACTTGACGCAGAACTCTGCGCTCTCCTTTTCCATTTGTATGGATGACCGAGGAAAGCGAGTAGAGGAATTCATGGAAGAATGCCGACTGAACTACAAGACCTTATACAACCAAGGACTTTCACTCTTAACAGTAAGGCATTATGATGAAGACACGTTGAGTCGTCTATTGAAGAATAGAGAAGTCTTAGTAGAACAAAGAAGCAGAAAGACAGCACGATTCGTGCTCAAAGGAGGATTCAATCTCTCCACTCCAAAGCCTCGATAAAACGTACCACATCTGCTCGAATGAAAGCTGTCACAGGAGCTAGGGAGTCTTCATTAGGGGCACAGTTGAAATAGAGGGCACCTCTCAGGAAATGCTTCGTGCTATCCGTCAAGTAGAACTGAGTATTGCTTGCCACTTCACCACTCACCTCGTACAAAGTTCCATATACATGGGTGAGGGTATCTACAAAATTTCGGCTGCCTATACCATCAGCTATGATGTGATGTTCATAGGTTAGCCCATGTGCTTCTTCGAGCAGAATCTTCAGGTCATCATGAACGGGCTTATAGGTCAAATGAAGCGTTGCATTTTGTTTTGGATAACGTAAGTCTATCCAGCAGTTAGCACCGTCATTTTTTCTAAGAATTTCTTGGCTAAAGGCAGAGACCTGCGTTTGAAAAGGACAAGGAGCACTAGAATCCCTGTACTCATGTTCAGGAAGGTCTATGCGCAGTTGAGCTCTGGGTTTGGGTATGTGCGGGCCATCACATGCGGTGATCAAGAGGCCAATCATGATTAGCGCAGAGCACTTAGTCATGTGACTCTCCATCCTCGAGAAGGGGTAAGGTGACTTTAATTTGTCTGATTTTCCTGCGGTCGGCAGCTTCGATAAGAAAGACATAAGGTCCGAATTCAATACGCTCATTTTTCAGCGGAATCTTTCCAGCTTGTTCAATGATAAATCCTGCCAAAGTATCGGACTCTCCTTTAATCGCCTCAAAATCAGACCCATCAATATCTAGCACACGATACATATCAATCAGTGGAGTCTTTCCTTCCATGATATAATTATGGGAATCCACCTTGGAATAGTTCAAGTCCTCATCATCGAATTCATCGGTGATCTCACCTACGATTTCTTCTATGATATCTTCCATAGTAATGATGCCCGAGGTTCCGCCATACTCATCTACAACGATGGCGAGGTGTTTTTTCATGCTTTGGAACTCACTCAATAGATCATCAATTTTCTTGGTCTCAGGCACGAAATAAGCATCTTTGACCAGCTTCTGCCAGTTCAGATTCTTGATGTCTATGAAGGGAAGAAGGTCTTTCAAATACAGAATTCCCGCTACTTGATCTGCGTTTTCTTTATAAACAGGAACGCGAGAAAAGCCAGCGTCTACCATCTTCTCTAGAAGCTCTTCGTAGGACATGTCTATATTCACCCCGAAAGTGTCAACACGAGGAGTCATAACCTGCTTCACGTCTGTATTACCGAACTTGACGATACCCTCTAGGATTCTGCTTTCTTCAGAGGTGGTATCTTCTTTAGTGATTTCTAAGGCATGTTCAAGATGCCCTACAGTGATATCATTCCTGTTCTTCACGAATCGCTTGAAGAAACGACTCAGGCTCACCATAGCTCTGCTAAATGGACTGAACACCTTATTCATCACTGTTAAAGGAAGACCCATAAAGAGGGCCATCTTGAGGTTGTGCGTGCTTGCGTAGACCTTAGGAATTACTTCCCCTGCCATGAGGATAAGGAAAGTTACAGCAACTACTTGAATCCAGAAAGCTGCTTGTTCGCCTATCAATGGAATATCGATGATGCCCGCTACTACTACAGAGGAGAACACAATGATGGCCACATTTACCAAGTTATTGCAGATGAGAATAGTGGCCAGAAGTTTTTCAGGGGTATTGAGCAAGCTCACGAGTCGCTTGCTACTCTCATCATTGCTTGTGTTTATCTCTTCCAATTGGGCAGGAGAAAGCGAAAAGCACGCCACCTCAGAACCTGAAATCAGTGCAGAGATAAGCAAGAGCACAAGAATGATTACAAGGGATACGATAATATGTGCCTCCAGTGGTTTGAAGAACAGAAGCACATTAAATATCGAAAGAGGATCAGGGGGTTCCAAATGAAGGGTCAGATATAAAGAGTATAGGTTTGAATAGGATAGGTGAGCGTATCAGAATGGAAGATCATCATCTGGAGTTTGCGGCTCTAGTTCTGGCTCTTCGCTGCTTGAAGAAGACTGAGCTGAAGAACTAGAAGAACTGCTTTTCTGAGCATCTCCTTCATCAGGTCTTGGCCCAAGAAGTTGCAGCGTATCACCTACTACTTCAGTGGTATAGCGTGTGTTTCCTTCTCTGTCAGTCCAGCTGCGGCTGCGTAGTTTTCCTTCAATGTACACCTGACGACCTTTCGTAAGGTATTTCTCAGCGATTTCGGCCTGTCTTCTCCATAGCACCACATTATGCCACTCGGTTTGAGTTACGCGTTGTCCGTTCTTATCTGTGTAATTCTCAGAGGTGGCAAGAGTGAAATTAGCCACTATAGCACCCCCTTCGAGATGACGCACTTCTGGGTCTTTCCCTAGGTTTCCTACGAGTATTACTTTATTGATTCCGGCCATAGCGATAATAGATTTAAGGGTCAAAGATAAGTTTTCCCCTGCATAGCTGTCATTCAAGGATAAGGGCATTCATTCTCTAATCACCTAAACCGACTATTCTCCTCCCCGTACTATGAAAAGAGAGGGCTGAGCAAAGAAAGGAACTCGGGGTGTTTTGAAACCGTTTATTCAATCATCACTTTCTCCGAATATACGCCTCCATCCTTGGTAGTGATGAGGAGGGTGTAGAGGCCTGCGGGGAGGGATTCAAGATTCAAGATTACAGATTCAAGCTTGAATTGGCCTGAACCTTGAATGTTGAACTTTGAATTTGGAATAATCCTCCCCAGCGCATCCACCATCACCACCTTCTCCACCATGACCTCCTGCGGGAAGCGGATGTTAATCTCATTGCCTGAAACAGGATTAGGATATATCTCCAACCTTGAATCTGGAATCTGGAATTCACTAATCCCCACAGGCGCACATCCCTGCCACACTAAATCCCCACAGGCGTCTACCTTGACCAGCCAGGTCTTATCATAAGGATCTTCCGGTGAATTGAACTTGCCTACCATCACATAGCCACCGTCAGGGGCTTGCTCGATGTCATAGAGTTCGTTCACGCAGCCAGAACATATTTCATTAGACAATTCTGTATACCAATCCACTTGATAGTCCTCTGTCAACTTCATGACGAAGGATATTTGACGAAGTGATTCATCAATCTCTAGATAGGTACGACCTAACTGAACAAGGCCATCTTGACTTGATTCTATTGTCTTGACAATACCTCCAGTAATCCATTCACCTCCTCCATCATATTCACCAAGAAGCTCCAATTCTATGATATCTAGGTCAAGTCTATAGAGATTCGATTTTGCGTATGCGAATTCGGGGTTTACGGCACCTGGGTAGTCGGTCACTCGAATAGGTTGAGTAACTATAATGTCTCCATTATCCCTGATGTGGTGACTCATGATACCACGTAGAATGGCAGACTCGTTATTAGTTAGAGTGGTGAGGACTTCGGTCTGAGTATCATAGAACTCGATTTGCCCTTCAGTATCTATTCCTCCTCCTTCTGCACCACTGACTATATATCCTTCAGGAATCGCAGATATGTACCTATTCCTGTAACTTCCTTCTTCGGGCTCATGAAGTACCGTATGCCATAGGTACTGCCCCTCGGTATCCACCTTGGCGATAAAGGTTCCGTTACCGACTCCTGCTGCTTGATGCTCACCTGCGAGGATGAAGCCATCGCCATCCCAGGCATGAGTGAAGATGTATGTCTCATTTGGGTAAATGTCAATGACCTTCCTCCATAAGGTATCCAAGTATTCATCGACCTTCATCAGGTAGCCGTGCGTCCCTTCCGTATCATAGAACGAACTCGATATCATAAAGTAATCCTCGTTGGGGATGCGCTGAAAAGAGAATGTAGAACCACTGAATACTTACGCATTGCTAAAGTTCAACCAGTTCTCATTTAATATTTCAGCATTTACATCGTATTCTCGAAGTAAGTTCTGTTGGTCACTAGCAATGACTCCCCCCCCCATATATAGAATGAACTGTCTAGATATTCACAATTGAAAGCCACTTCAGAAGCGTCATCTCCTTCGACCCCATCCACAGTGTTGAAATAATTGTACTGCCCCGCTCCAGATAGAGCGAAGGCAGTAAACAATACTATGGAGGCAAAGTATCTCATCGAATGACCTCGGAAGTAATCATCTTGAAACGAAAAATTTCCTGTGACAGTGCATCTTGAGCCAGGTAAATCTGGGTGGGTAGAATGGCCATGGGCAGGGTCGTCAGAAATAGCCTGTGAATCAGCTATAGATGTATTTTCAATAACAGCTACGGTAACATCTTCAGAGCCTGTGGTCAATTCCCAAGCCTCTGAAACATGTATATCAGCACCAAGTATTCCTAGAGTTCCATCGTTGAAATTGACTCCAGTATTCAATAGGTTCCCGAAGTACTCATCATTTGGTACATGTCCTGAAAGCTCAATGAATGCAATTTGATCTGGGGCTGCATATCTTACCTTACCACTTTCATACAGCAATTGGCACGATTCAATCGGATTTGGAGAAGAATAAGCTTGAAATTCAGCTCGATCTATATATGGAGAAAGACCTAGGCTCAAGATGAGGGCATCTCTTTCAGCATTAGAAACCCACTCATGGAACCGTGCAATTACTTTACCTGTGAGATACATGTTTTTACCTTCATTAACATAGGTCGGCATTAATTCAACTCCCTGAAGCCCCAAGGAAATAATAGCCGCTTCCGTGCCATAGACTTCATAGAATCCTAGGCCTTTATATTCATAATTGAGTCCACTAGTTATGAAAACAGATTCATCAAAATTTTGTGGTACTTGGAGGCCACACATTGTAGTGTCAAGACTGACAAACGAAGAGTCACCCATCACATAGTAAAATGAGCTGCCTTGAGCTTGACCTAGCATAGAAGTTCAACCTAGTATAAAGGCAAAGAAGGGAAGTAACGCTTTCATATGCAAGGCTAGGTTTTAGGACATTCGCGGAGAGTTGGAGTACATATTGATTTAATATTTGGACAGATTGAAGACACTCATACTGTTTGAATAGTTTAGCTGAACCAAAGTAAGGAACAAACTCCTTCATACTTGGAACTAAGTATGAATTAAATATAAAGTG
>CALFHF010000066.1 GCA_937875855.1 uncultured Flavobacteriales bacterium | reverse complement strand
ATATTAGCTATGGACAGACTATACGTTTCCAATTCAGATTGGATAAGATGAATCTGAGAACACTCAGAAACGCCATAGATCTATGACCCATGCCAAGAAGATATATTTCGCTTCTGACCTTCATCTAGGAGTTCCTGATCATACATCCAGTTTGGTAAGAGAGAAGAAATTCGTCTCTTGGTTGGACATGATAAAAGGAGATGCGGAGGAATTGCACTTAGTGGGAGATGTCTTCGATTTCTGGTTCGAGTATAAAAAGGCCGTGCCCAGAGGCTTTGTGCGCATCCTAGGAAAATTGGCCGAGTTGGCTGATTCAGGCATTCCCATCTTCTGGTACCTAGGAAATCACGACATGTGGATCTTCGATTATATCCCTCATGAGTTGGGTGTTACCATGTTGGATGGTGAGGTGCGCAGAATGTACGCAGGGAAGAAATTCTATATCGCTCATGGCGATGGATTGGGCCCGGGTGACGGAGGATATAAATTCTTGAAAAAGGTATTCAGAAGCAAAGTGTGCCAATGGCTTTTCGCGCGCCTACATCCTAATTTCGGAATAGGCCTTGCTGACATGTTCAGCAGGCGAAGCCGCTCCATAGAAGCCGATAAGGACGCCATATTCCTTGGAGAGGAAAAAGAATGGTTGGTCATTCATTCTAAGGAGATTATGCAAAAGGAAGAGGTAGATTTTTTCATATACGGCCACAGGCATTATCCTTTGGATTTGGATCTTGGAAAAGGAGTGCGATGCCTTAATCTTGGGGACTGGATCTCCCATTTCACCTACGCTGTCTTTGACGGAGAACAATTGGAATTGAAGACGTTCGAGGGCTGAAAGGCATCAATCGCATTTCAGAACTCATTCGGTATCATATCTTTTCATTGCATCATTCAGCGATTGTAGATCTATGTAACCCGTTCGTTTAACCTCGATGGTCGAGCCCTTCGACTATACTGAGGAGTACCATCGGTGGTGGAGCGACATCCGAGACCACGAGACATCCGAGACCCATAGAAAAAGCCCGCTTCAATCGAAACGGGCTTTCAAGTTCTATCAAAATGTCAATCTTACTTCAAGACTACAAAACGACCTGTTTCATTGTAGTTCTCCGTAATTACATTAAGGATGTAATTTCCATTCTCGAATTGGTTCACCGGTATACTTATTACGCGCTCTCCAGCGGCTAATTTACCCACCATATCACGATAGACAAGTCTTCCGCTCATGTCCATTATCTCTAGCGTAACGCTGGCAGTTTTGGTAAGGTTCAGCTTCACCTTAGCTGCATCAGTAGTAGGGTTAGGGAAGATGGTTAAATCAAAGAAAGGTTTATCAGATAATGTGGTTTGGATATCATCAACACCTAGGATGAAATCTCCTATGTAGTAAAGTCCTTTACCGAAAGTTCCAGCATAGATTCCACCTGGATTAAGAACCTCAATGTTGAAAGGAAGCCCGTCCAACTGTTCGTTGGTTGTATTCTGCTGACGAAGGGCATAGACAGGAACTCTTCCCATCCCCACACTTGCTTCTTCCCAGCTTATGCCAAGGTCATCAGAAACCCATACACCGTATTCAGTACCGGCAAGAATTCTGCTCGGGTTATTCTTATCAAATAGCACAGAGTAGGCAGGCATCAAGGCTAGGTCACCAGGAATGTTCCAAGCAGCTTGAAATGTGTTGTTAGCAGTTGTTGAAGAAGCTACATCACTAATGTAAATCTTAGCCGCAGATCCATATCCACTCTTGCTTAGTGCAAGACGGTTAGGATTGTTATAGTCAACTGCGATATCAGAGATATATCCTCCACCTTGGTAGATGGTGGTAAAGCTAGAAGCAGCAGCAGATTGAATTTCAGCACCCGAGTATGCTGACCTCAGCCCCGATACTCTGTATACGCTTCCATTATTAGAACCTGCGTAACATATATCTCCATCAGGAGAGAATGCGAAACAGGTGATAACAGCGCTTCCAGGAACCTGAGAAACTTCACCATAATCGATATCTCCTGCACTTACTTCTTCCTTAGTAGCATCACGTGTAAGCCAGAATCTGCCAATACCTCCAACAGCAAATAGAGACTGAGCAGGATCAGGAAGTCTAATTAAGGAATCTTCAAGAAGATCCTCAGTCAAGGTGTAAGACAATGGAATACCATAGCTCTGGCTGGTGTAGTCTATCGTCTGACCTGCAGTATAGTCTTGTTGTGCATAGAAGTAATATGACTCTGTAGCCATAGTTTCATCGATACGCTCATATAGACCAATAGTTGTATTGAATGGCCCAGGGAAAGCATCTTGATCAATTATATCAATGAACAATTCACCGCCATCGAGTGAACGAGCAACATCGTTATTATAGATTGTCCCGAAAATCAAGTTAGGATTATATTGAGACATCTCTGTATCGAAACCATCTCCACCACGAATAGACTCAGCATCATTAGGTGAGCTGAACATCCCCGTAATTAGGTGCGTACCATTATCTTGAGTTCCACCGGCAATGTGTCCTAGAACGTTTGTTGCGATGCCATAATACTGAGTTGAACGGTAATTGTAGTTTGAGGGCACATAAGTAGTTCCAGAATTGAAGGACTTGAAAATACCACCATCACATCCTACATAGAAAACGTTGTTTACATCCCAATGGAAGGTGTGAATGTCAGAGTGCACATAATATGGGTTAGGGCCATTAGCAAACTGTACATTGATATTACTCCACGTCCCTGAAAGAGGAGGAATAGGGCTCGCAAGTTGGAAGCGATACATACGCACTCCACCAATGATTAATCTATCAGGATGACCAGGAACCACGGTACATGCATTATCATAAACACCTTGACCAGCAACACTCAAGAAAGGAGAAAAAGGATTCGTTCCATTGTTGCTATCAGGAGCAATCTCATACCAGGAAGCACCACGGTCTGTGGATGCAAAGACACCCCTGAGATAACCACTCGTATTCGCAATCAAAACATACATATAATCAGGGTTCTCATGAGACAGAGCGACCTCTATTCTACCTGTAGCACCTGAAGGGATATCACCGAAGTTTGAGCTCTGTCTATCCACGAATGTGTTTCCACCGTCAGTAGAGACATGTACTTCATTTCCTTTTACTGCGATGATGGTCTGTCCGTCATTGCTAATATCTATTGAAGACGCGTATACAGGTCCAAGTTTTACTTCAACATCAGCATCACCCCAGGTATAGGTAGCTACTCCGCCACCATAACAGATCCATACTTTGGCAGGATTCACTGGGTCAGCTTTTAATGCAGTGACTTGAGACCAGTCAGAAGAAGAGCTCAGAGCCTGGCTAGGCTTGAAGTTCTGAACGGTATTCCAAGAGGTTCCGTTGTCCTCAGAAACATACAGTCCGTCACCATTGAACGAGTCATAACGATGACCTGTTCCTACGAAAATCTTTCCATTTCCAGTGCGAGCGATTGCAGAAACAGCAACGTTAGAATTAAACCCAGGAATTGCTGTCCAATTCACACCGCTATTCGTGCTCTTGAACAAACCACCAGAAACACTTCCTATGATAACTGTAGAAGGATTCTCGGTGAATGTGCAAATAGCACGTGTACGACCACCAACGTTATCAGGACCGGCAGAAATCCACCCAAGGTCTAGGTTTCTGCTGCCAGCAGTTTTGTCGAGTTTGGCAAATGCAGCCTCCACACGAGAAATCATGGAGTTGTCTATTTCTCCTGTTTCAGGATTAGCGAGCATTTGTCTTCTATGTTCTAAAGCTCCGGCCCACTGAGTAGCAGAGTGGACATTTTCTCTAGGAGAATAGGAAGACTCATTAGTCTGAGAAGTTGTATATCCTAGACCGAAGATGGACAGGACAACAACTAGAAGGGTTAAGATCTGTAAGGTTCGCTTCATTACTTCTTGGATCGATGTGTTAAAAAAATCTTTGTCTTCCGAAATTTCATTCGCTTTCGATAAGGCTTCGCAAAATACAAATTTATGTTAATCTGTCCGCATTTCTCGGACAACTAATGGGTCTTTCTGCATTCCTGAGCGGAAAAGCTAGAAAATGTGCTTTTCAGCGTGATAGGAAGAACGCACCAGAGGCCCGCTCTCAACAAATCGGAATCCCATTTCAAGGCCGAGTACTTCGTACTTCTTAAAGACAGCTGGAGTGATGAATTCGGCTACTGGCAGATGCTTTAATGTGGGTTGAAGATATTGCCCTAGGGTAAGGACATCTACACCTACACTTCTCAGGTCCTGCATAGTTTCTATGACTTCAGCCTCCGTCTCACCTAATCCAAGCATCACGCCTGATTTGGTTTTCATACCACCTTGCTTCAATCTTCGAAGCACTTCAAGGCTTCTGTCATATTTAGCTTGAATCCGCACTTGCTTGGTCATCCTTCGCACTGTTTCCAGATTATGGGAAACTATCTCAGGTGCTACATCAATGATGCGTTGAAGATTCTCCCATTTTCCTGCAAAATCAGGAATCAAAGTTTCCATGGTCGTCCCAGGAGATCTTCTACGAATGGCCTTTATGGTTTGAACCCAGATCTGTGAACCTCCATCTTCTAAATCATCTCTGTCTACTGAGGTGATTACGGCATGTTTTAGACCCATAAGATGCACCGACTTGGCTACTTTAGCTGGCTCGAATGTGTCTACATCCTCTGGTCTGCCTGTCGATACAGAGCAGAATCCGCAAGAGCGGGTGCATACATTACCCAAGATCATGAAAGTCGCTGTTCCAGCTCCCCAACATTCGCCCATATTAGGACAATTCCCGCTTTGACAGATGGTATGGAGATTATGCTCATCTACCAGTCCTCGAACCTTCTTGAAGTTCTCACCGGTAGGCAATTTAACTCTCAACCAATCCGGCTTCTTCATGCGGGTCAGGCTTTCCTTCACTTCATGCTCACTCATTCGTCCAAGGTCCTGTTGTAACGTTTTCCAATAAATACATTTACATAGAAAGAGAAGAAGAACCGCTTGTTCTTTTCTAAAGCCATGATGGGCACTTCTCTTAAAAAGGCATCCATTGATATACCAGTCTCTAGCCCCATGATTCCTTTCTGATTCGGAGAATTTTCAAGGTAAAGACCGAGTTTGGTATATAAACCAGGACGGAGTTTTAACTTATTAAATCCCAAGAAATCTGAAGCTCTGCCATAGATATTGGTCAGATTATGAATGGTTGGATCATAAGGTTCTACATCCAAAAAGTCATTATTGATATCTCCTTCTTTCCTAATTTCAAGATAAATAGGCTTTGTGACACCCAAGGAAGGCCCAATTGAAGCATGAACACTCACTTCTACACCATTTTTACGGAGTTTATCTGTGAGCATGCGTTTCGTTCCTATCATAGGGCGAAAAATGTAAAA
>CALFHF010000065.1 GCA_937875855.1 uncultured Flavobacteriales bacterium | reverse complement strand
AGACTGACCTTTCTATCTCTTCCTTCATACCTCCTTTCCAAGAAGATTCTTTGAATGATGGCGTCCCTTTCCGTGGACCTCCTTACATGGCCTGAAATCTAGTCCTTTCCTTTTATCGTATTTCCTTTTCACGAACTGCCTTTCTATCTAGAAATGGCATCAAAACACAACACTATGTCCAAGCCTTATTATGTTGATTCGGATCTTGCCAAATTCGGTGATATAGCCGAATGGAATAAAGAACTAGCCGATAAATTCTTCTCCTATTATGGAGATGTGTTCAAACCCGGAGCATTAAGCGCACGTGAAAAATCGCTCATTGCATTAGCCGTTTCTCATGCCGTGCAATGTCCCTATTGTATTGACGCATATACTACAGATGCCCTGAAAAAGGGTGCTGATGAAGAGATGATGATGGAGGCCATTCATGTCACAGCGGCTATTAAAGGTGGCGCGGCACTTGTGCATGGCGTGCAAATGATGAATAAGGCCAAAGAAGTTTCCATGTAATGACAGAGAAACAAAAAGAAAAAAAGACCTCGCTCAAGTATAGAGCTCACGAACTCTCCTCGGTGGACGTGCAGCTGAAGATTCTTAGCGATGCAGCGTCTATTGGCGTGAAGCCCTTCAGCAAGGCCATTCAAGACATGGGATTGAAAGATCTGCGTCCTACTTCCTTGGATATTTTTCAAGTGAATGTGGGCAAGATGTGCAATCAAGTTTGCAATCATTGCCATGTAGATGCCGGCCCTGATCGTAAAGAAATAATGACACGCGAGACCATGCAGGAATGCTTGGATGCGCTCAAAGGCTCATCGATCAAGACTGTAGATTTAACCGGTGGTGCACCTGAGATGAATCCAGATTTCAGATGGTTCGTAGAAGAGCTTACTGCCTTAGGAATGCATGTAATCGTCCGATGTAATCTCACGATCATATTGGCCAACAAGAAGTATCATGATTTGCCTGAATTCTTCAAAAAAAATAAGATAGAGGTCGTTTCATCTTTGCCTTATTTCGCGGCTCGAAGAACGGATGCACAACGTGGTGAAGGAGTTTTTGAGAAGTCTATCAAGGCGCTGAAAATGCTTAATGAAGTGGGCTATGGTATGCCAAACTCCGAGTTGAAATTGAACTTGGTGTTTAACCCAAGTGGAGCCATATTGCCAGGTGATCAATCAGAATTAGAGAAAGAATTTAAACAGAAATTGATGGAAGGCTGGGGCGTGCACTTCCATGAACTATTCGCAATTACAAACCTTCCAGTTTCACGCTTCTTGGCCTATCTGGTTTCGAGTGGTAACTATGAGCAGTATATGTCAGAGCTTGCCCATGCGTTCAACCCAACAGCAGCGCTGGGTGTGATGTGCCGTAACACCATCTCGGTAGGCTGGGATGGCTATCTCTACGATTGCGATTTTAATCAAATGCTTGAATTGAAAGTGGCTGCAAAATCCCAGCACGTGCGGGATTTTAATACTCAGGAATTAGAAAAAAGAACCATCATCCTGAACCAACATTGCTACGGATGCACAGCAGGAGCTGGAAGCAGCTGTGGAGGAACAGTGACATGAGAAACTAGGCAATAGTTGTTAGGCAATAGTTAAGAGGCAAAAGGCAATAGTTTATTTGAACTATCAGAAAACCGACAACCGACAACAAACATCAAACTACGTATCCCCAAAAAAATGGAAACCTATCTAAAGACCACCTACGATGTATACAAGGAAGCAGCACTAAAGCCTGATGTAGGACTGTGTTGCACTACAACTCCTATTTGGCAATTGCCAGGTCTTAAGATTCCGCGCATTATGCAGGAAATGAATTACGGCTGCGGAAGCACTGTGCATCCTAGGGATTTGGTCAATGATCCTAAAGTGCTTTACGTAGGCGTAGGAGGAGGGATGGAAGTCCTTCAGTTCTCCTACTTCAGCCGTCAGAGGCATGGAGTAATTGGGCTTGATGTAGTAGACGAGATGATCAGCGCATGCGACACGAACCTTTCCAAGGCTGAAGAAGAGAACCCATGGTTCAAGCGTGATTTTGTGGATTTGAGAAAAGGAGATGCCTTGAATCTTCCTATAGAAGACGCTTCTATTGATGTAGCAGCGCAGAATTGCTTGTTCAACATCTTCACGAAGCAGGACTTGAAAAAGGCCTTAGAAGAGATGTATCGCGTGCTAAAGCCACATGGAAGATTGCTCCTGAGTGATCCAGTTTCTGAGAGCGCTATGCCAGAGCGCTTGGTGAATGATGAGCGACTACGTGCGCTATGCCTCAGCGGTGCATTGCCGTTGAAGGAGTACATAGACATGATTACCTCGGTAGGATTTGGAACAGTAGAAATTCGCGCGAAGAGACCATATCGCATTCTAGCTCCTGGAGCGTATGATACACCACATGAAATCTTCATTGAAAGTGTGGAAGTATGTGCCATTAAAGACCCTATGCCAGCTGATGGTCCATGCGTTTTCACAGGAAAAGCGGCTATCTATTATGGAAAGGACGAATATTTTGATGACAAGAAAGGCCATGTCCTTATGCAAAATCAACCCCTGTCAGTATGCGATAAGACAGCTGGTGATATCAAGTCATTAAGCAAGAAAGACATCTTTATTTCTGATAGTACCTTCTTCTATGATGGTGGAGGATGTTGTTGAGATAAAACCCTGATATTCTTAAACCCCCTTTCTGGATTTCAGGAAGGGGATTTTTTATTTAGCCCTATTCATTGTTCCATTTTGGCCTTGTGAAATGTGTGAGCTAAAGCTTTATGTATAGGCATAAAAAAAAGGAGGTACAGAAACATCTGCACCCCCGTATTCTCTTAAATAGTAGACCAAATACGTATTGCTACAAACGATTGATCTGCATCTCGTAATCTTCAATTACTTGTCCTATCAATTCGAACTCATTGGATACATCTGTATTCATCTGATTCAGTTTTTCCTCCAATGCTTTGTCTGGGTGATTAAACAAATCCACTTGTACATGGCCTATTTTCTCTATCAAACGCTCCTGAGAGT
>CALFHF010000064.1 GCA_937875855.1 uncultured Flavobacteriales bacterium | reverse complement strand
CTTCAGCTCTTATTCCTTCTTCTAATTCTATAATACAATCTTGTTCGAAGAGGTCAAGGATATTCTCTATTCCATCTATCTCATCTTCACGCTCCTTAATGATATTTGGGACGAAAATTTTGTCTTCAAGGGCGAATGCAATGTCACGCGCAAAGATTTGATTGAGGTCTTCAATATTATTGGGTCTGTGAACTTTGACCTGATACTTGTCAAAGACATTTTTGAGACCTTCCATTTCCTTTATAAGATCCTTCTGATCAGGATAAGTGCCTCGAATCACATTCTCATAGGACTTGGGGTCATAACATTCTTCAGGAGTAGGAACTTCACCGAAATCCTTTGCTAGGCCTAAGACTAACTCCAATAAAGGGGCGCTTTCATCATACACACTCGGTTTCACAGAAGCAGAATTTAAGTGTCCAAAAGTAGTCCATATTGGGCGGCTTCAGAAACCTTTTAGCTCTTATGACGTAATACTGAGCATTATAAACTAATCCTTTGAGAATGAGGCTGAGAGCTATTGCAGGTGTAATAATCATAGGATTTGTCGCCTTATTATATTCATGTTATTGCGGTACAGAGCTATTCAAGGACAAGATGACCCAAGGTCACATTCTATACAAGGTGACTTATCCAGATATGGATGAAGATAATATGATGGCATCTATCTTGCCAAGTGAGATGGAAGTGACATTTAAGGATAATGTCTACAATTCAGAGTTCAAAACGTATGGTGGTCTTTTCAATAACAAAGTGACTATAGACTCGGAGAATGAACAATACAGTCAAATGCTGAAGATTTTCAAGAAAAAGATTGCGTGTGAGTATGACAGGATAGATATAGACGAGCTTATGCAAGACTTTCCTCCATTTGTTATAATGGAATCGGGTATCAGTGATACGTTGGCAGGTGTTCCCTGTAGACGTGCACATGGTGTTTTCTATGACCTGAATGCCAGAGATATAGATATTTATTATTCAGATAAAATAGCCGTCAAGAATCCTAATTGGTGTTCCCCATTCTGTGAAATCAAAGGCTTTATGCTTGGATATGACATAGATTTGTTCGACATCCGCATGAGATTTGTAGCTCAAGACATATCTCAAGAAGAAGTGGATGAATCCATATTCGTATTAGATTCTGATTATAAGCGGGTTTCATACAAATACTTGAAGATCGAAATTGAAAATCTGATGGCCTCTTTTGACATCTAAGCGTGTATTTCTGAATTTGTACACAATACAGCCAACATTCTTGTGTTAAAACAGGGGTTGGGCCAGAGGCTTTAACATAATCTCTTGTCCTATTTTTGTTTGATACAGGATTAAGTGATGGACAAGAGGAAAGATACCAAGAAAAACGCAAAGAACACTAAGCTAGAGTCAGCCAGTAAGGGCGTGGCGAATACCTTAAATGCTTTGCGCAGTCAGCAATCCAGAAGAGTCTTTGGGCTATTTCTATGTGTTTCAGGCCTACTTCTGGCTATCGCATACACCAGTTATCTTTTCACATGGAAGCATGATCAGTCCTTCTTTATGGGAGATTTGACTGACTTCCTCTTTGATAAAGAAATACGTGTAAGGAACCTCCTTGGTAAGCTCGGAGCCATGTTTTCGCATCTTTCATTTTATAAGGGATTTGGGATTACCTCCTTCGTTATTCCCTGTTTATGTTTGTACTTCGGGCTAAGAATGCTCACAGGTAAATACCTCATGTCTTTATGGAAAACATTGAGCGTTTCAGCCTTTATCGCTGTATGGGGCTCTCTGGCTGCGGGCTATTTCTTCCCTGAACAAGTCGTATGGGGAGGAGCTGTGGGATTTGAAGGACGGCAGTGGGGTTTATCTGTTCTTGGTAATATTGGCACAGGTGTGGTAATCGCTTTTCTCTTGACCTCATTCGTGGTCATTGCATTTAATCCTCAATTCAATTGGCTTAAAGAAATGATGTCAGGACTGTTCGCAAGACTCGAGTCTGATGAAGAAGAGATACCTCTATTCGAGGAATCGTATAATAGCGTAGTTGTTCCTGTCACAGAACCTATGGTAGATCAACCTTTAGAGGATATTAAAGAGGCAGTAGCTGAACCTATTAGGATGACGCTTAGCGAGAAACAACTGAATGACGAAGAGGATATCCTAGACGCTATCCTTGGTGATGATCAAGATGAAGATGAGGAGCTTTTATCTCCAGTTACTCCTCCTATTCAAAGTAATGAAAGCCAAGAAGAACTGGGAGATGAAGAGTTTTCAGTAGAACGAGCTAAAGAAGATGCAGTCCTTACTGAAGATCAAGTGAACAAGAAGGTCAAGGAATTTGGGGAATATGATCCCACGCTCGACCTTTCTTCTTTTCAGCTTCCTGGAATAGATCTGCTTCATGAGCATCCAACTAATCCGAACGGGGTTACTAAGGAAGAGCTGGAGATGAATAAGAACAAGATTGTAGAGACCTTGGCAAATTATAAAATTGGCATCGCTAAGATTAAAGCGACCATAGGGCCTACAGTGACCTTGTATGAAATCGTTCCAGAAGCAGGGGTGAGGATTTCTAAGATTAAGAACTTGGAAGACGATATCGCATTGAGCCTTTCAGCGCTGGGTATCAGGATCATCGCACCTATTCCAGGAAAAGGAACCATAGGTATTGAAGTACCTAATTCTAATCCAGATACTGTATCCATGCGCACGGTCATCGCTTCTGATAAATTCCAGAACAGTGAGATGGCGCTACCCATAGCCCTAGGTAAAACAATTGCCAATGAGACCTATGTGACAGATTTGGCCAAGATGCCTCATCTTCTTATGGCGGGAGCTACGGGTCAAGGAAAGTCAGTAGGATTGAATGCTATATTGGTTTCCTTGCTTTATAAGAAGCATCCTTCGCAAATTAAGTTCGTGTTGGTTGACCCCAAGAAGGTAGAATTGACGCTGTTCAATAAGATAGAGAGACACTACTTGGCCAAGCTTCCAGGAGAGGCTGATGCTATTATAACAGATACAAGTAAGGTGGTCACTACTTTGAATTCACTCTGCGTAGAGATGGATCAGCGTTATGACCTCTTGAAAGATGCCCAAGTCAGGAACATCAAGGAATACAATACCAAGTTCGTGAAACGTAAGCTTAATCCTGAAAACGGGCACAGATATTTACCATATATCGTGCTGGTGGTAGATGAGTTCGCTGACCTTATCATGACTGCAGGTAAAGAGATAGAGAATCCAATTGCTCGTCTAGCTCAATTAGCCCGAGCAATTGGTATTCATTTGATTATTGCAACTCAAAGACCATCGGTCAATATCATAACAGGAACAATTAAAGCCAATTTCCCAGCGCGTATAGCTTTCAGAGTAATGTCTAAGATAGACTCTCGCACCATATTGGATGCTGGTGGAGCAGACCAATTGATAGGAAGAGGAGATATGCTTATGAGCACTGGAAATGAGTTGATTCGTTTGCAATGTGCTTTCGTAGATACGCCTGAAGTAGATGATATTTGTGATTTCATTGGAAATCAAAGAGGATATCCTGATGCTCACTTGTTACCTGAATATATAGATGATACGTCCAATGAAAGCAATCTCATGGATGAAGGAGAGCGTGATGTATTGTTCGAAGATGCGGCACGTGTTATCGTAATGCACCAGCAAGGGTCTACATCCTTATTGCAACGTAAGTTGAAGCTGGGATATAACAGGGCAGGGAGATTGGTTGATCAGCTCGAAGCTGCAGGTATAGTGGGACCATTCGAAGGATCTAAAGCCAGAAAGGTATTATTACCAGATGAATACGCTTTGGAACAGTTTTTGAATCAGCAAGCGTAAAGCAAACAACGTTGAATATGAAGAATAGTCTGATTTTATCTTTACTAAGTGTATGCCTGCTCTTAAGCACAGGACTTAAGTCTCAAGATGCTAAGGCCGCCAGTATATTAGATGCATTGAGTAAAAAAATGCAGCAATATGAGAGTGTTTCTGCCTCGTTCAGCTCTAAAATGACCGACAAGCAGTCAGGAACTTCTGTTAATCAGAAGGGAAGCATCAAAGTATCAGGGGATAGCTATAAGTTAGTCATGGGAGATATCACAGTATTAAGTGATGGAACGAATGTTTGGACTTATTCCAAGAAGACCAACGAAGTGATGGTAGACCTTGCTGAGGATGTGTATGATGAGGAAGGCATAGAACCAGCACAGCTCTTTACCATTTGGGAAACCGGATTCAAGAATCAATATGTAGCATTGGAGACTTTGGATGGCAAGTCTTGTCACGCCATTAAGCTTTTTCCTAAACTACCTAAGGATAAGAGTTATCATACCATCAAGCTATACATTGATGAGAAAGCGATGGAAATGAAAAGAGCCATTATTTACGGCAAGGAGGGGAATGAGATAATCTATGATTTGAATTCATTCGACACTGGCTATATCAATAGCAGTGAGTTCAAGTTTGATAAGACAAAATACCCAGGAGTAGAAGTGATTGACAATCGTTAATCACAAATCAGTGGAGGAAAGAGAAGCCCATAGTCATGAAGCATATCGCTAGTTCATAGAAGGGTTGCTCATCTATTTTTCTTCGCTCTAGGAATAAAAACACAAACAGGAGGAGACAAGGAATAAAGTTCCAAAGAAGGACTTGAGCTCCTGGCCAATTAGCTAGCTTAAAGAGAAAAGGAGAAAGGGCCAGAATCAAAAGTGTTACTCGAGTCCATTTTAATCTGGTGTTATCAGCATAGAAGAAGGAAAGTAGAAGGAAAGAACCTATCCCTATTACGATGAGAGCCAAGGAATGAACGAAAAGAAGCCTAGGGTCTAATATAAAAAGGCCAAGACCAATTCCAGTGCAAAGCGCAATCAAGGAGAATAACCATGATCGATTCTTGAATGCATAGTACACTGATATCAATAAAAGTGCTGAGCTGAGAATAAAAAGAAAGCTTGCCATATTGCGCAATATAAAGAATATGAGTTGTAGAAAAGCTTTGTTAAAAGGCTGTTAAATAGGGAACACTCGAACGAAGTCAACGTATATTTACATCAAGAGCAGATTACACAATCTATTAAAGACAATACCATGAAGAAATCAATGTTATTTATCGCAGCCATGTTGTTCCTCTCGGCTGGTTCATTCGCGCAGAAAGAAGTTCAAGTTCAGGCAGGACCTAATATCTCTATTAATAAAGAGGTACACGATTATGGTGACATCGAGAAAGGAGGAGATCCTTATTGTGAATTCACTATCACAAATAAAGGAAACGAACCTTTAATCATCACCAACGCTAAAGGTAGCTGCGGATGCACTGTTCCTGAATGGAGCAAGGAGCCGATACTACCAGGTGAAAGCTCAATTATGAAAGTAAAATATGATACCAAGAGAGTAGGGCCTATCAATAAGTCCGTAACTATCTCTTCCAATGCGGTTAATGAACCTACAAAAGTGATCCGTATTAAAGGAATGGTATTAGGAACTGAGGCTGAAGGAGCTAGTTCTCCACTGAATGAGACTCCGGCAGGAGCTCCAGTGATTAGATAAGATCTTATTAGACCCTGAAAATGAAAGCTTGGCCGATTCTATCGGTCAAGCTTTTTTTCGTTTACTGAAATTTGAGGTAGATTCCTATACGCATTCATTACCTTCGCTGCCTCGAAACAAAGAATATGCCCACCATTTCAAGAAAAGGCATCAACATGCCAGCATCCCCTATTCGTAAATTGGTTCCGTTCGCAGAGGCGGCTAAGAACAGAGGGATTCATGTACATCACCTGAATATAGGTCAGCCTGACATAGATAGTCCTAAGGCTGCGCTGGATGCCATAAAGAATATGGATCTTAAGATCATAGAGTATTCTCATTCTGCAGGATTCGAATCCTATCGAAAAAAACTCGCTGTGTATTATCAAGGAATTGGTGGAGACATCACTTCAGAGGATATCATCATTACCACGGGTGGATCTGAAGCTTTACTCTTCGCTTTGATGACCTGTTATGATCCTGGGGATGAGGTCATCGTCCCAGAGCCTTTCTATGCGAATTACAACAGCTTCGCAATGATGGCTGGAGTTGAACTAGTCCCTTTGACTTCTCGAATAGAAGAGGATTACTCCTTGCCTTCGATACAGGCTTTTGAAAAGGCCATTGGACCTAAGACCAAAGGGATTTTGCTATGTAATCCAGCAAATCCTACAGGGTATCTATATAAAAAGGACGAAATGCTCGACCTTCAAGAGCTTGCTCTGAAGCATGATCTCTATATCATGGCTGACGAGGTGTATAGGGAATTCTGCTATGGTGGTGCAGAACCTTTTTCATGCCTTAACATGAAGAAAATAGAGCAGAATGTAATCATCATAGATTCAGTCTCAAAACGCTATAGTATGTGTGGAGCGCGCATTGGTGCTCTAGTGACTAAGAATAAGAAGGTGCTAGCAACAGCTATGAAATTTGCACAAGCGCGATTAAGTCCACCTACCATTGAGCAGATTGCATCAGAGGCGGCCTTAGATAGTCCGCAGTCTTATTTTGATGACGTAAATGCTCAGTATGATCGCAGAAGACAAACCTTGGTCAATGGACTGAATGCCATAGAAGGAGTATTATGTCCAATGCCAAAAGGAGCTTTTTACTGTATGGCAAGATTGCCCATTAAAGATTCAGACCACTTTTGCCAATGGATGTTAGACTCCTTTTCATACGAAGGAGAGACTGTAATGATGGCGCCTGCCACTGGATTCTACGCTACGAAAGGAGCTGGAATGAATGAAGTACGACTAGCTTATGTGCTTAAGGAAGCTGATCTCATTGCAAGTGTGAAGATTATTGAGAAAGGACT
>CALFHF010000063.1 GCA_937875855.1 uncultured Flavobacteriales bacterium | reverse complement strand
ACTTTTCCTTCTTTTCCTTCTATCATAAACCTGCTTGAGCCTACTTCTATCATGTGATTAAAACAGGGATAAGGAGAGAAGTCATATTCTTGGAAAAACTCTACTTGCAATCCCGCTCCTATAAAGGAATTCATAATCTCTCCTAAGCTGTGATTCCATACTGTATAGGTTATTTCTTCCTGATCATTGCGGTCAGCATAGGTGCCTTCTTCAACTCCGCTTATAGGGCCGTCTTGGAAATAGGAATGTGTTAAGTGCTCCGTAGCATCATCATACATTTGCATAAATGGATGAAATTCTACCAAGAGGAATCTACCGTCATCGCTGAGAGAACGAGAAACTAATTCGGCTAGGGGAGCCAGGTCTTCATGCCACACCAAAACGCCATAACTCATAAATACCAAGTCGAAATCCTGCTCTAATTTCAACATGGGGTCCAAGACATCAGCACAGATAAACTCTATAGGAAGATTCATTTCCTTGGATAACCCTTTGGCGATATTTATCGCATCTTGGGAGAAATCAACGGCTGTAACATGCGCCCCTAACCTCGCTAGGGAAAGACTATCCTGCCCAAAATGACATTGAAGATGCAAGACCTTTAATCCATCTAAGGAGGGGAGTAAGGCTGTTTCAATTTCTTTCAAACTACTCTTGCCAGCCATGAAAGAAGGCTGGTCATAGAAAGCAGAATGAATATGTTTTTTCGCACGGGTATTCCATGCGTCTAGGTTTTCTTGAATGTGCTTTTTCATAGTAGGTTGAGTGTTTCGAGTAAGGGCCCGGTGATGCATACTACGGAGCAGAGCGGCATACTGTCACCGCCATTTGGCCAGTGGCTGGTAAGTGCATCCATACTCTTGCTGGTTTCTCCAGGATGCTGTACCGAGATAAAAAGTGTCTTCCCGTCAGGGTGAAAGAAGGGGCCAGTTAATTCGCTGGAAACAGGTCCGCTGGCTACTTGAATGATTTCTCCTGCCTGAGGCCCCGTGCGCGGAACCACATACAGACCATTATTCCCGAATCCTTCATAAGGACCCTTATCTATGGAGCCTCCGCTGATATCAGAGGCAAACCAAAGGTTTCCTCCTTGGTCAAAGGCCATGTTGTCGGGGCAAGCGAAGCCGGTTTCTTTTCCGCCTGTGAGGAATGTTTCTGCTTTGAATGTCAAGGAAGCGTAATCATTATTATCTTCTATAATCTTGATGATTTGGCCGTAATAATTCCCTTTGGCTTTGTTATTTGTGCACGTTATAAGGACATGTCCTGTGACGGGGTCTATGTCTATGTCCTCAGGTCGGTCTAAGGGAGTAGCTCCCAGCAAGGCCGAAGCTTCCCTGCAATAAATCATCACCTCAGTGGGGTCCTTGAAATTAGCACTGAGTCGCTCATCCTCCATAGTCAGGGGAATCCAGATTCCGTTCACGGTATCAGCCACATAGAGGGTGCCTTCTTTCAAGGATCCTGGGCTGCTAGAAATGAACTTGTACATGAATTGGTCCACCTTATCATCGCCTGAATAGACCACTACTCGCCCATCTTCTAGTTCCACTATGGTGGCACATTCATGACAGAATCTTCCCAAGGCCACATGCTTTTTGGCTGCGCCTGTCTGAGGATCCACCTCTACCACCCAGCCATAATGCTCAGGACGGTGATTGTAATAGGCACTCCAACCATGAGTCCCGAAGCTCTCATCAATAAGCCCCGTGTGGCGATCCACCTCTCCGAAAATGTCTTGATAATTCTCTTCACAGGTCAATATTGTTCCCCATGGAGTTACTCCTCCTGAGCAATTCTGAAACGTTCCAATAGCCTCCCGACTTCCGACAATAGGCTCATCCCAGTTAAAAGGAATAGGAGTAAGGCCGTGGATGCGTTTATTTGGTGCGCCCTTGATTAATCTCCAGTGCCCATCGACCCGTTCTATATGCAAGATAGAACCGCCTAAAGCCAACATTTCTTTCTCTACACCTGATCTGCTCTTAGGCCCATTCGTATGACCGTGAATCAGGAGCGGGTCAGGGTATTCGTGATTAACCCAGAGCATACCTTTATCAGGCCCATCAGGGAGGAAGGCCGTGTAATCGTTATTGAACCCAAAGAACTCTGTGTCATTTATCGGGTCATTGTAAGAGATAAGAACCTCATAGTGCAGGCCATCAGCTAGGACGAGTTCATCTTTCAAGCTCGGCTCTATTCCTTTGATGAGAGAAGACAGTGAACCACCAGACTTTCTTTGGCTTTTATTCGCAGTACAGGATTGTAAAATAGGAGGAAGGAGGCCCAGGCTTACGGTTCCTGTGCCTAGGAAATGAAGGAATTTTCTTCGTTGCATAAGGGATGAATATTCTATTTTTTTAGAAGTTGGAAATATACATCTATCGTAGCCTTTATCTGTAACTGCCCCGAAACGAATCCACATTCAGGAACGGAGAAACTCCCAGCATCTTGACCTTGCACATTGGCATACGAATTCTGATTCTACCCGCCAGACCATTGACTCGTGAGATGTACTTCTTCCACGGTATGCGCTTTTCCTACAGTTTGCCCCAGTGTCGTGGCCATGCGTTCAGCTTTGTTCTTGGCAGCAAGCACAGCTTTCTCGCTGGCCTCATGCATGTGCTCAGCATAGCGGGTAATTCTGAAGTTAGCGGTACTCAAATTTTCCACGTTCAGCGCGAGTAATCCCATCATGAATTATTCATATGTGCTCATGTCAGTAAAACAGATTTGAAAATATTGGCTGGCCAGATAGTACTTCGTCTTTGGTCTGCGATGATAATCCTTATAGCTCACCTGCATTCAGGTATTGGGGCTGAATGTGTTGGGTTTTTAGGTTTGCTTTTTTCAGGTTAGCAATCATGGCCGAGGGGCCTCGCTGTTCTGTTTTCGAACATCGCTCAGATTCACTCCCTCTGCAATCATAGAGAAGTTGAATAAGGCTTCATAAGGGTCAGCATAAACGATGGTGATTCCACTGGTATGGATCAATGGCGTATCTTCGATGGACTGTGCAATGGTTCCAAGCTGAAGGGTCAGTGCAAGAAGAAGTATGGAGTAGTTCATAAATTTTATTTCAGACCTTAAAGCTATTATCATGCATCTATTGTCCATCCAGATAATACTCGAATCACTGCAGTCATAATGAGAATGGTTAACGTAAATAGGGAGGGTTTTGATTTTCTGAAGGCATTGGCCAAGAACAATGAACGGGAATGGTTCAATGCTCATCGCAGTGAGTATGAGCACATGTTAGGGAATATAGCTGATTTCGCTGATGGACTCATAGAAGAGCTAAAAACACATGATCTCATTCAAACTCAGAGCGGTAAAAAAGCGCTTTTCAGGATTTACAGAGATGTGCGATTCTCCCATGATAAAACGCCATACACCTTATGGCTCAGCGGATATTTTCGCAGAGCTACTGCTCAGCTGCGGGGTGGGTATTACTTTAGGATTCAGCCCAAAGGTAAATCTGTACTTGGAGGAGGTTTTTGGGGCCCCAATAAGGAAGACCTGAAGCACATCCGAGAGCAGATAGCGATAGACTCAGAGCCTTTGAGAAAAGTCATAGCATCCAAATATTTTAAGAAACACTTCGGAACATTGAATGGAGAAAGCTTGAAGACCTATCCACGTGGATTCGATCCTGATCATCCTGATATTGATCTGCTCAGAATGAAAACCTTTACTGTGAGCCGCAGTTTTACTGACAAAGAAGTGCTTTCAGCTGATTTTGCCAAAGAAATAAGCAAAGGATATAAAGCCATGCGTCCCTTTTTCGATGTAATGAGTATGTACCTTAGTACAGACTTGAACGGAGACCTTTTACCTAATCTTTCCAAAAAATGAGAACGTTTTATACAAGCTTGATTGCCTTCTTTTTTCTTGCGTGTCAAAGTCCGACATCTCATGAGGCTAATGGTGCAGAGCGCACGCCTCAAAACGGGAAGCAGGATTGGGCCATAGCCATTCATGGAGGAGCGGGCGGAATGAACCGTGAGAATTTACCTGAAGCGAAACGATTGGCCTACGAAGCGTCATTGAAAAGTGCGATTGATCAAGGCATTAAGATGCTAGAACAAGGAGCTGACGCGTCATCTGTAGTGGAGGCGGTAATTCGCATTATGGAAGATGATTCCTTGTTCAATGCAGGGCGTGGTGCAGTGCTCACAGCCAACGGAGAGGTGGAGCTAGATGCGTCCATCATGCGTGGTTCTGACCTTCAATGTGGTGCAGTATCGGGTATTCAGAACATTAAGAATCCCATCATGGCGGCCAAGCTGGTCATGGATTCTTCCAAGCACGTTTTTCTATCAGGAAAAGGTGCGACAGCCTATGCGCTTGAGCATGGCCTAGAATGGGTTGACAACAGTTATTTCATCACCAAAACACGTTGGGAATTATATCAAGAGAGACTTCAGACCAAAGGAGTTAAAGAGGTAGGGGATAATCCTATTTCTAAGAAAGGAACAGTGGGCTGCGTAGTTTTGGACAGACAAGGACACCTAGCCGCAGGAACCTCGACAGGAGGTATGATGATGAAGGAATACGGCAGGATAGGTGACAGCCCTGTTATAGGCGCAGGAACCTATGCAGATGACCGAACCTGTGCAGTAAGCGGTACAGGACACGGGGAATATTTCATCAGAAGAGCAGTAGCCCATGAGATCTCAGCACGCATGATGTATGCACGAGAAGACCTTCATGAAGCCTGCGAGGCAGTAGTGCTCCATGAGCTAAAAGACATGGGCGGAGACGGAGGAGTAATCGCAGTGGACACTATGGGAAACATCAGCATGGTCTTCAACACTGAGGGAATGTTTCGCGCCTGCGCTGACGCGAATGGAAAAAGAGAAGTGGGGGTTTTTAGATGATATGAACTGTACTTTCTTGTCTCCCTTCGGAGGGAAGAATGGTTCAGATGTTCAAATAAATGAGATTCTTTTCCACAATTTAAAGCCATGGATCGCGCTTCTATTTCTAATAACTCCCATTACAATCCGAACCTTAAAGAGAAAGCTCAAAGACTGAGATTGGAAATGACAAAGTCTGAAGCAGTACTTTGGAAACACGCATTGAAACAAGGCAAGTTATTCGGATTTCGTTTCAATAG
>CALFHF010000062.1 GCA_937875855.1 uncultured Flavobacteriales bacterium | reverse complement strand
CGTCTACATCAAATACGAGGGTGTCTATTTCCTTTAGTTTAGTCTTATAATTCATAGGTTGTGCGTCTTGATTATTGAATCTGACATGCTTTTATAAATCAACTGAAATTCAGGATGATCTTTCAGCATTTTTACTTGACTTTCAATGATGCCTTGATCGCCTCTTATTGCAGGGCCTGTTTGTCTGTTTTTAGCAGGTCCTTTGTTTAGAAAGGAAGAGGTCATTAGCTCTTGAAAAATAGCTGGATCCAGCCCCTGTTCGGCTGAGATTACATCAGCCATGTGAAGAAGATGATTGCTAAAGTTGTTTAATAATACAGCGATTAAGTGAGCTTGTTTACGTCTAGATTCATCCATTCTCACTGCCTTGGCACCCAAGTCTTGAACTAAATCCATAGCCCTCACAGAAGCTAGGTCGCTATCGCTTTCCAAGATTATGTTCATGGTGCTCCAGTCCGTCTGATGGCTCTTGGCAATAGACCTCAACGGCCAGAGTACAGCTCGCCTAGGTTGGCTCACGGCATGAAGAGAAGTGCTTCCAGAAAAATGCACCACAAGTCCTTTGGTAGAGGAGATTAAGGATGCACATTCGGCTATTGCTCCATCATTGATAGCGAGAAGATAGATATCTGAATGGCCATCAAGTTTCTTATTCAACGCTATGTATTCAGCTTGAAGTTCTTGAGCTAATGCTCTCCCTTTCTTCTCTGAGCGGCTGCACACTTCACGTATTTCATATCCCTTGCTCTTCAATCGTTGACCGAAGACCCAAGCGACATTGCCTGCTCCTATAATACTTACTTTGGACATGCAGCGAAGGTAGAAGTTTGATGAAGTACTCAAGGAAAGTTCTGAGCAGCAGAATAAGGTTACCTGAATTCAAACAAAAAAGCCAGGTTTATCTAGCCTTTTTCATTTTGAATAAATAAGCTTTTATTCCACGACAAATCGCTCTTGAGCAACACCTAATTGAGAGCTGATTCGTGCAATGTAGATTCCTTGACGGAGGCTTACTTCTGGATTAATTGAGTATTGAGTCACATCAGAAGTAAAACGTTCTGTCCAAACTGTTCTTCCATTGATGTCAATATTTTCAAAGAGCAAAGCACTTTTCATGCTATAGAAGCAGGTAGGAAAAAAGGCCGAGAATCAGGTAAGAATACGTTAGTTTCTTGTTAGTACTAGGTTGAAGATTACAAAGGAAGGTTAAGATATGGGGTAAGGTCAAATAAATAGGACCGTGAAAACTTCAATATTCCTCAAGTAGAGAACTCGTAATCCCGCTCTAACAGGCGATTCTGACCCCTGTAAGAGATGTACCACTCTTGACGTCCACGAGCCTGTGACATCTTATGACCCAATTGTTCTTTGAATATCTTGATAGAAGCAAGGTCTTTCCATAAGGAGACAGACACACCGATTGATTCATCCCTGGCAGATTCCTGTCCAAGGTAACCTTCCATGCCTTCAGCTATGCTGATTAAATGATCATTCGTCTCTAAATAATCAGCAGCTGCTTCTGTTCGCTTGGAGGTGAATATGACGGCATAATAGGGAGGAGGGAAGTGTTCTCTATCTTTCATGCAATTAAGACAGGCAAGATTCAGATTATTTCACTCTGTCCCAAGTGATTCCAGAGATAGGATAAACTTGTTCTGTCATCTTCTTCTCAGTATCAAATAACTTGGCATCAGGAATGGCACTATACCCGCTTTCTTGAATTTCTCTGATCAAGAGGTTTTGAGACAAAAAGAATCTCGCATCCTCATTCTCGCTGAATAAATGCCTTTTCTTGATTTTAACATAGGCATCCCAGTGCATTTGCTCCAAGAACCATTGTCCATTCATGGGACGATACTTTAAGGTAAGTCGGTATGGAGGATTCTCCACTTTAATTCCGACAGCAAATAGGATAGGACGGGCAGTTAAAGGAATTACTAGCACTCCTTGCTCCTGAATGGATACGACAGCGTCACTGTCTTTATCTATGAATAAAGTCCCTTCATTACGCACTCCTTCAGACTTCCTTCTAGAGTTGTAATTAATGGTTATGACCTCCCGTCCCATATATCGAGAATCAGGACCATAGGTGTAATCAAATTCCTTGAACTTAGTACTGTCTAGTATTGATAATTTTCCGTTTCCAACATGCGCTCCTAGTAAAGCATTAGGCCCAGGCATGGTTGATTTAATCAACTCCCCATTTTCGAAATCCTCCGCCTCTTCAGGGTTCTTTTTAAGGTATTTGGCTTTTTGTTTTTCTGCTGTTTTTCTCATGAATTGTAGCTCGTCTTGCTCAGCTTCATGAAAAAGCGCAAGTTGATGGCGGTTCTTTTTCAGATCCACCGCGTTTATCACAGAATAGAATCCAGCTTCTACATGGTCTAATATTCTTCGGTCTTCTAAGATTTCTTGCTTATAAAAGGAAATAATGGAATGATCTTCTTGTGAATAATTAAACGAAAACCTTTTAATCACAATCTTGAGGTAATCCTCAGGAGACAAGGGCCTTATAATGACCTCAGGGCCAAGAAAAATAGAGATAGTTAACTCCACTCTTAGGTCTTTCTTTGACTGGTCTAGGAAATAGGTCTGACTGTCATAACCTAGAAAGCTGAATTTCAAGCTGTCGGCATTAAGGTCTTTAATAAGAAACTTCCCTTCAGCATCACTTACTACCCCTTTTCCTGAGGTTATGGCAAGTATACTCGCATATGGCATTGGCTCTTGAGTCCCGTGGTCTAGAATGATTCCGGACACTTGTAACGCTTGTCCGCAGACACCAAGTGATAGGAAAATAGAAAATAGTAATATGAAGAAGCGTAAAAGATTCATTGTTCTCATGACGCAGAAAAGCCCCTATTGTTGCATCTTGCCTTTTGGCTCTAGGAGATGAGGCCTCCTTTCTTTGGTCCTAGAAACCGATTGTTCATGCCTCCATTCATCTATTTTGGCCTCATGCCCTGACAATAAGATAGGTGGAACCGTCCAACCTTTAAATTCCTCTGGCCTCGTGAAGACAGGAGGTGCGAGCAAGTCATCTTGAAAAGAATCAGAAAGAGCACTTGTCTCATCATTTAGCACACCTGGTAGCAAACGAACGATGCTATCTGTAAGAACAGCTGCCCCTAATTCGCCTCCACTCAACACATAATCACCTATGCTTATTTCCCTGGTAATAAGGTGAGTCCTTACGCGTTCATCTACTCCTTTATAGTGCCCACACAGTATGATGAGGTTCTTCAAACTTGAAAGTTGATTGCATAATCCTTGGTTAAGTAACTCACCATCAGGAGTCATGAAAATGACTTCATCATAATTCCGTTCACTTTGCAGATATTCAATACATGCATAGATGGGTTCTATGCGCATCACCATTCCTGCTCCACCGCCATAAGCGTAATCATCGACACGCTTATGCTTGTCTTCACTGTATGTTCTTAAATCATGAACATGTATTTCCACTAGGCCTTTGTCTTGAGCACGTTTTAGTATACTGTCAGCAAAAGGTCCTTCGAGTAGCTTAGGTAATATGGTGATTATATCTATCCTCATAGGTTACGAAGGTAGGCCTCTTGTGCATGGATTTCAATGGCTTTAGTAATTTAGGCACCGAATTTGATTTACAGCTATCAAAAAAAACATACACATGAGATATTTCACAGCATTCTTACTTGTTTTCTTGTACTTCATTCCATCCCTTCAAGCACAGGAGAAGGAGTATGAGGACCTTTGGGTACTTTATATTGATGAAGAATATGAGAAGCTAGAGAAAAAGGCCACTGCTATGACAGAGAACGATAAGACTCGAAAAGATGCTATGCCATATCTTTTCGCATCAATGGCTAATTATGAGATGTCCAAGGACGAGAAGTACGCTGAGGAATACCCAAAGGCCTTTAAGGATGCCTGTAAGTATGCAGCGCGTTGGAGAAAAAAGGACAAAGAAGATCAGTATGTCTATGATAATAAAGATTACATCTCTGAACTGCGTGAAGGCGCTATGGAAGAGGCGGAAGGGTATCTGGAAGATGGTTCATACAGCAAGGCGAAGAGCTTATATAAGTACATGTCTGAATTCGGACCTGAAGACCCAGGAAGTTGGTTGATCTATGCCTTAGTGCAAAAGAAACTGAATGATTTTAGTGGACACACAGAATCCTTGGGAATATTCGAGGAGACATTTGCAGCTAATAGCGCAAATCTAGATAAGGTAAGCATGCGCTTACTCAAATACTCATTAATTAGATATAGTGAAGATCTATATAGAGAAGGAAAGAAAAGCGATGCGAAAGCCATGATTTCCAAAGGAAAGGACCTTTTCGTTGACGATAGTGAGTTCAAGATTGTATTTGAAGACATGAGCCGGTAACTCTTGAACATCACTGCGTATCCATCGATAGGCTCATTAAACATGATAAAACGCATAAATAGGAGTATCCTCCTGGGCATTGCATTGCTTCTAACTGGGAGCCTGGTGGCTGGTGGCCTTGAGAAAGGCTTTGAGGCTATGAATAAGAAGGATTACTTCAATGCTCATAAGCAATTTCATAAATCACTTTTCAAGGACTATACGGGCGCCAATTTTGGCCTAGCCACGCTGCACTTCATTGATAGATGTCCCTATTTTGATTTGAATCTCGCTCTGAAGCGTGTGATAACAGCTGATAGCTCCTTTGGGTTCGAAATGGAGAGGAACAAAGCTGACTTGCTAGAATTAGGAATTAGCAAGTACTCAATCAATACCTTAAAAAACGATATCGCTGACAAGGCCTATAAAATCTTGCAAGAAGATCCCACAAACGAGAGGATAGAGCAATATTTAAAGCATTTTTCATTTTCAAAGAACTATGCCGAGGTTACTAAGATTAAAAGTGGAAGGGCTTGGGCAGAAGTGCGCGCACAAGATAATGTGGAGACCTACAGGCGATTCATCATCGAGTATCCTTCATCTGATGAAAGGTTAGTAGCCGACTCCTTATATGCCTTGAGATTCTTCCAAGTGCAAACATCATCAGGTAGTCTTGATGATTATAAACTCTTCGTGAAGGAGTTCCCCAGCAGTGCGTATTCTGAACAGGCATTGGACACCATTTTTCAGCATATTAAGAAGAAGAACACCATTAGGGATTATGACGATTACATAAGATCATACCCTAGAAATAAGAATACAGCGCAGGTTTGGAAATTGATGAATAGAATCTTTCTTACTAATTATACTCAGGAGAAGCTGTCTTATCTGCTAGAAGTTTATCCTGATAATCCGTTTGCTAAAGACATTGATGTTGAATTGAAATTGATGTATGAACCACGATTTGTGGTGAATGATGTAAATGGATATATGCTCATTGACAGCAAAGGGAAAAGGCTTACAAGTCACTACTATGAGTCCATTAGTGATTTTAAAGAAGGACTGGCAAGAGTTAGTTTGAATGGAAAAGAAGGATTTATTGATAAATCAGGCAGTGTGAGAATTCAGCC
>CALFHF010000061.1 GCA_937875855.1 uncultured Flavobacteriales bacterium | reverse complement strand
GACCATGCATATCCTCCTTGGTTCTCATTAACAATCAATCGAGAAGAGAATGCTGTGCCTTGGCCGTCAGCCATGAAGTTCCCACCGGTAGCCATGAGATCCCATGGAGACTCACTTGTACTGTATAAAGGAAGACCTAAATATTCTGCCAATGCAAGAGGAATAGCATCATCATTAGGACGATTTCTATTGTAAATCCAATCGACTAAAACAAGGTCATCGACATCATTCCTATAGACTGTATGAGCGCCATAATCCCTGCTCCAAATCGTATTATAGTCACCAGGTATTATGGTTACGTTATCCAGGTTATCGAAAGCCGGTCCACCGGCATTACTGGCCATCAGATAATTACTCACTGTATTCACATTGGAAGCGAAAATGATGACCTCGCATTCTTCTTTGGCGGCAGCAGTAATCTGCTTCAAAATATGATTAAAGCCAATCCAAGTAATCATCAGGGATTGAATTTCTTCCCATTCTGCCATGGTCCTCACTTCAAAGTCTGGTGGTACTGTGAATTGGATTCCTTGGCTCATTTTGACGCTCGGTTCGAGCATCAGGTCTTTTTCCCCAGGAGCGTGGCCATTGGGTATGCCAAGACGTTGGGCACTTGTTCCAAGAGATAGAAATAACGTAATCAATAGAATGGGTAGGCTGATTTTCATTGAGCTCTGATTTAAATTCAAAAGTAAGCAAGCACGGGCATTCAAGCCATTCAGAGATGTTCTAGGCTTAGATTCCTAAGAACTCAGGGTTTCCGATAGGAAAAGCAGTTCTTCCTTCTTGATCTCATGTTTTCCATGGAATGTATGTAGCATATAGGCATACCCCAGCTGATCTAAAACTTCAGTGCTGCTCAGATATGGAGAGTCTTTCATATATGGATCTTCATCGCCATGAATCAGGAAGATTTTTGACTTCTCCTGTTTCCCTTTCATGGATTCCATATTCAAGTCAGGAGGCAGCGCTCCTGCCCAAAGTATAAGAGAGGAGATAATGAATGAAGTGTGGGCATAGTAGCGACATGCCGTAGCTACTCCCTGTGAAAATCCTAATAATCGAATCTCCTTGGGAGCCCTATTTCTCTTGCTCAATAGATCTGCAATGACGGTATCCAGATAGCTTAGGTAGTTCTTGATATCAGCCTCACGATCCTCTTTGGTCATCCAAGATGCCACTACCCTTCCTGAACCATCATTCATATAAAACCTATGCAGACCTTCAGGAACCAAGACTTGATCCTGAGCATAAAGGACTTCGAATTTCCTAATGAAATAGGGAGCTAATTGAGCGTAGCCATGGAGGCAAATCCAAAGAATCTCAGATTCAGAATCTCCTTCGGTCAGATAGCGCGCATTAAAACTGAAGTGCACTCTGTGTTCAATGGACATGCTTAAAGGAGCAGATAGAAAGGGGCTATTTACCTTTCAATCGTATTGAAAAAATGAATCTCTTATTTCTTCTCTATCTCATCCATAGATGAGTCATACGTCAGATAATAGATACTGCTTCGCAGATTGGTGAGGCTTACTGAATTTCCATAACCGCGCTTGGCTACTTGGCCATACTTGTTATAAATCTCAAAGCTGGTCTCATCACTGAAGGTAATCTTCTCTTTCTTCTTGTCATACTGATAGGTCACTGCGACTTTATCACTATTAAAACTTACTGCGTCAGAAGCTCTAATCCTGCCACTAAAACTCTTCTGAATTACGCGCACTTTATTCTCCCCTGAAACGGCTACGAATTTGAACTGATAGCTATTCTCGTTAGATGTTCCTTTTCCTTGGATCTCACCTAGGTTCACCCATTTGTTCCATTTAAACTGCTGAACTATGAATGGAAGGGCTCCTTGTTCATTTACTGTGCTCCAAGAAAGTATTCCTTCAGGACTGACCGTCAATGCTTTCACTTCAAATGTCGGTGTAGGCT
>CALFHF010000060.1 GCA_937875855.1 uncultured Flavobacteriales bacterium | reverse complement strand
CGGATTATAAATGGCTGCAAAATCCTCGTTTATGGCTAGTATATCCTCTGTGACCTTGGTCAAAGCAATATGCACGCGGTCATTAAACTCTTTATCCTGATTCGTGAACGTTTTATGTACCCATATAACCTGGGTAGCAAGTATGCCAATGATACTTATCCATCCTAAGATGAGGACTATGCGTATGGTGTTGCGATTCACGAGCTCTATCTGATTCCTTGATAGCGAATATAAGCTCCACAAGTCAGCTCATTAATCATTTTCACAAAACTTTAAAAATGTGAGCTGCTCATGAAAAATTGACTTTGCTTTCTTTTTAATAGCCCTATGGTATATCTTGTCCACATGTCCAACCGACAGAAAAAAAAGCCATTCTCCTTGATTGTCAAGGTACTGCGGTTCTTATTGGGAACTTGTATTGCGTTGGTCTTGGTCATTGTTCTGAGTGATGCTGCGGTGGAATACAATGCTAAAGACAGACTCTTCTTTAAATTAGAGAAGGTTCCACATAACAAAGTGGGATTGCTTCTGGGCACATCCAAATACAGCACAAGCGGTAAAAATCTGTTCTACCTAGGCCGTATTAAGGCAGCGGTAGATCTCTTTAACTCAGGGAAAATCGACTACATCCTCATCAGTGGAGATAATGCCACAGAGTCCTATAATGAGCCGAAGCAATTCAGGAAAGACCTTATAAATTTAGGAGTTCCCTCTGAAAAAATCATTCTGGACTATGCTGGGTTCAGAACATTGGATTCTGTGGTACGGTCCAAGGAAGTGTTCCAAGAAAAGAAACTCACTATCATATCTCAGCAATTTCATATTGAGCGTGCCATTTTCATTGCTGATGCAAAAGGACTGGAGGCAATAGGATTTTGTGCACGAGATGTAGAAGGTCCAAGAGGCATAAACACCAAGATAAGGGAGCGCCTAGCACGTGTCCAGATGTTATTGGACCTAGCGCTTGGAACCGAACCCAAGTTCCTAGGAGACCCTATTCCTATTGGCGATCAATAAAAAAATCCCGACACTGGCAAGCAGTATCGGGATCACATTCTTCAAGAAGAAATGATGATTACATCATTCCGCCCATTCCACCACCCATAGAAGGCATAGAAGGAGAATCTTCTTCGATATCAGAAACTACTGCCTCTGTAGTCAAGAGCATACCAGCAATAGAAGCTGCGTTCTCTAGAGCCACACGAGTCACTTTAGTAGGGTCTATAACTCCTGCCTTGTAAAGATTTTCAAAAACATCAGTCAACGCGTTGTAACCGAAATCTCCTTTTCCTTCACGCACTCTTTGTACAACCACTGAACCTTCACCTCCAGCATTCGCAACGATTTGACGAAGAGGTTCTTCAACCGCTCTTCGAACAATAGCGATTCCTGTATCTTGATCAGCATTATCTCCTTTAAGCTCATCCAGAGCAGACATCGCGCGGATATAAGCTACACCTCCACCAGGAACGATTCCTTCTTCGACAGCTGCACGTGTTGCGTGCAATGCATCATCTACTCGGTCCTTCTTCTCTTTCATCTCTACCTCAGTAGCAGCTCCTACATACAGGACGGCAACACCACCGGCTAGCTTAGCAAGACGCTCTTGTAGCTTCTCACGATCGTAGTCAGATGTAGTGCTTTCCATTTGCGCTTTGATTTGCTTCACTCGCGCTTGGATGTTCTTTTTCTCACCAGCACCGTTCACGATGATGGTGTTATCCTTATCGATGGTCACTTTTTCACACGTACCTAGATCATCTAGGGTAGCGTCTTCCAACTTCCTTCCTTGCTCTTCAGAGACTACCGTACCACCGGTTAAGATGGCGAGGTCTTCAAGCATAGCTTTTCTACGGTCACCGAAACCTGGAGCCTTCACAGCTGCCACTTTTAAGCTTCCACGAAGTCTGTTTACTACCAAGGTAGCTAGAGCTTCACCTTCAACATCCTCAGCAATAATCAACAATGGACGACCGCTTTGAGCTGACTTCTCCAATACTGGAAGCAAGTCCTTCATGCTGCTCACTTTCTTATCATAAATGAGGATCAATGGATTCTCCAACTCAGTAATCATCTTCTCAGAATTGGTTACGAAATAAGGAGAAAGATAACCTCTATCGAACTGCATTCCTTCTACAATCTCAACCGTAGTCTCAGTTCCTTTAGCCTCTTCTACAGTGATCACACCTTCTTTCTTCACCTTAGCCATAGCCTCAGCGATAAGTGTGCCTATAGCATGGTCATTGTTCGCAGAGATAGTAGCTACTTGCTTAATTTTCTCATTGTCATCACCTACTTATATAGAGATTTTATGAGGATTCGCAACGACAGCAGCAACTGCTTTGTCGATACCTCTCTTAAGATCCATAGGATTAGCTCCAGCAGCTACATTCTTCAATCCACTAGTAACAATGGCTTGAGCTAATACAGTAGCGGTTGTAGTTCCGTCTCCTGCGTTGTCAGCTGTTTTGCTTGCCACTTCTTTCACCATCTGGGCACCCATGTTCTCGATAGGATCCTTCAATTCGATTTCCTTTGCAACAGAAACTCCATCCTTAGTGATCATCGGAGCTCCGAATTTCTTGTCCAAGATGACATTCCTGCCCTTAGGTCCTAGCGTCACTTTCACTGCATTAGCAAGTGCATCGACCCCTTTCTTTAGTTTGTCGCGGGCTGCGACATCAAATGTTATTTCTTTAGCCATTGTTGTACTATTTTGATGCTTTAATTCTAATCTCAATTCAGACTACCGCGAAGATGTCTGACTCCCTCATGATGAGGTATTCTTTCCCTTCCACATTGATCTCAGTACCAGAGTACTTTCCATAAAGGATGCTATCTCCAGCTTTCACTGTCATGGGTTCATCTTTTTTACCATTTCCAACGGCTATTACTTTACCTCTCTGAGGCTTTTCTTTAGCTGTATCTGGGATAATGATACCTCCAGCGGTCTTTTCTTCGGCTGCTGCTGGTTCTACCAACACTCTATCCGCAAGTGGTTTTACGTTGACTGACATTGTAATTCGATTTTTATGGATTAAAACTGATTTCTTGCTCCTGCAGTGCAGGGACTCAATCGGCTTTAGGCAGATTTTATGCCAATCGCATTCTCAGACATAAGGGCATAAAAAATGTCAGTTTGTAGTGACAAACTGACATTTTCATTTATTTCTTAATGGCTTATTGAGGAAGTTCCTCGGTCGCATCGTCAGTTCCTGTTGCAGCTCCCGGAGCTCCTTCAGTTGGCACAGCTGGCTGATACAATTCCGCATCTCCAGGAAGCTGTTCTATGTCAGAACCTCCTGTAATGTCAGACATCACAGCAGTTGATGCAAGACATAGGATTACTAATCCAATGGCCAATCCCCAAGTGGCTTTTTCTAGGAAGTCAGAGGTACGTTTAACTCCTCCTATCTGGTTCACATTTCCAAATCCTGAGCCTAGCCCTCCACCCTTTGGGTTTTGGATAAGAACGATTAATCCTAGAAGGATAGATACAATGACGATAAGTACGGTGATGAAGATCATTTCTTATTTGCCTTTTTTTGATTGCAATTCACGCACTTTTTCAATGCGGCCTGCAAAGTAAGTGCTTTTCTCAGGATAATTCAACTTCAATTGCTCATACGCTCTGATTGCCTTGTCGAAGTTCCCTTGATTCATGTAAATACGGGCTAATGTGTCACTCACCATTCCGTCTTGATCATCTAAGCTCTTCTTGGCCATTTTACCTGCATCGAAGAACTCCTTCTTCTCTGTTTTTTCCTTGTGTAGAAAGCGATGAATCAAGTCTGATTGACCTTCATTCCGCAAGGATTTCGGTTCTTCTTCATGATCATTACCAGAACTTTGAACAAAATCCAAGAAGCTCTTTACCTCTTTTTGAACCTTCTTTTGTTTTGGCATTTCCTCAGCCTCGACTGCTTTTTCTTCCTTCTCTTCAATTGAGTCGTCAGTCATAAATTCAGAGACTTCTTTCTCAAGACTACTCAAAACCGCTTCAGTTATGTATTGCTTTTCTAATTCAGGCGCAGCTCTCTTCGAAGTCTTATGCTTGCCCTCAATCGTCAGCTCCTTTGACTCTATAGTAGCTTTAGGTTTTTCAGGAAGTGGAGCTTCAAGTAATTCACGCAAGATTTTGCGATCAGGCAGATGAGCAGCTGCGAGGTCCAAGGATGCTTCTAACCCTAAATCCTCTGTGTGCTTCAATACTTTCAAATGCATCAAGCGCACGAGATGACTAGCTGGAAAAGACATTAATAAATCTTCAGCTTCCTGAATATGGCGCTTCTCTGGGAAGAGACTGCCATCCATGATTCCTATGAATTCTTGCCTAGTCACCAGTCTCCTAAAGTTTGATCATACATATCCTGAAGAATCTTCGTATTGATGGCCGTCACCAAGTCCGATTCTACGCTGGAAAAATCTGCGCTGGCTTCGAAATCTTCGAATTGTCTTAGTGTCAATTCCTTGTCTTTTTCAGGCTCAATTCTATTGAAAAAACGCACTTTCACTTCGACATTCAGCCTGTTTCTGCTGCTCACTTCATTTCCCGTGACCGCGACTGGTTGCACATCATAGCGCGTAATCTCTCCTTCATAATGAAGATCCCCGTCAGAACTCGTGAGTTTTAGTCTACTTTGACTCAATAATAAATCTCTATAGGCTTCAGAAATTTGCTGCCCATAGTTTGGATTAGCTAGAGGAGCTGTAACTACGAAATAATCAACTGAGAACGTATTGGCCTCTGGGGGTACACTTCCTCCATTGAAAGAATAGCGCAAATTACATGAACTCATAAGCAGAAGGATTGATATTCCAAGAAGGATATTCTTCATGCGATATCGTATTCTTTAATCTTGCGATACAAGGTCCGTTCTGATATGCCTAGCTCCTCAGCGGCTTTCTTCCTACGGTTATTATTTTTCTCCAAGGCCTTGATGATAAGCTCTTTCTCTTTATCGGCTATGGATAAAGACTCCTCTACCTCTTCATGTGCTTGAAAATGTTCTTCATGATCTGCAGAATTCTGAACAATCTCATACTCTAAAGATTCATTCTTTGGGATTTCCTCATAGCGCTTCGGCATCACTTCCATGTCCTTTGTGATGTTCTTCACGAAGGCCTCATTCTCATCAGAAAGACTAATGGAACTATTCCTGTTCATCAGATCAGCCACGAGCCCTTTTAGCTGAGCCATATCACTTTTCATGTCGAAAAGAACCTTATACAGAATCTCCCTTTCTGACATGTCAGCGGTATTCTGATTCTTATCTATGAC
>CALFHF010000059.1 GCA_937875855.1 uncultured Flavobacteriales bacterium | reverse complement strand
GTTGAACATGAAAGATGTCATCCGTGCTATGCAAGATCTCTCTCCAGGTTATAAAGCAGTATTTAATCTATATGTATTGGAAAACATGACACATAGAGAGATCGCTGAAGAACTTGGAATAAGTGAAGGAACTTCTAAATCAAACCTAGCAAAGGCAAAACTGAACTTGAGAAAAATATTGTTAAACAACATTAACGCTAGTAAAATAAGCAATGGCTGAGAAGTTGGATTTATTCGAATTGAGCATAAAGAGAGGACTAGAAAACGCTGAAGAAGCGTGGAATGAGTCTGACTGGAATTCTATGGAGAAGAGACTTGACGGTCTCGCAGGTGAAGGTGCTTCAGCACTAGGGTCTAGCTTCTTATCTAATTTCGGATTAGCAGCAGCTGCACTCGCAGGGCTTGCCATCTTCTACCTCAATCCCGCTACTACCATTGAAGAACATGATGATCATTCTGAACTTGTTCAGATAGAAATGAGTCATGATGACAGAGCAGAAATTGACTCCAAAAACAATGCGTTACTTATTGATACCAACTCTATTCTAGAATCTGTAATGGATTCAAATCAAGACAAGGCTGCAGCTAATAATAATCTGCCTGCTTTGACCAAAGCTGAAGAAGCGAGAATTATAAGTATAAACGAACGTCTTAGAGAAGCTGTTGAAGCAAAGGCTGGTAACAATGATAGCAGCGAAAAGAGATTTACCACCCGCTATGTCGGTAAGCATTTCGATTTAGGTGCATTGCGTAGTTTCTCACCTAATAATGACGGAGTTAGAGACTTCTTCATTCCTATTACGCTGAAAGAAGGTGACTTATTCGTGATGAGTATTACCGATGACGCGGGCCACTTAATTTTCAGAACCAAAAATGTTTCAAAGCCTTGGGTTGGGGAAAATAATGCTGGTAAAACAATTAGCGCTGGAGACTATAGCTGGGAAGTAATTGTACAGAAAGGCACCAAGAAGGAAATCTTCAAGGGCGTTGTTACACTAGAGCGTTGATATCCTCTTTCTGAAGCACTCAGTTACAGGGTATAGGGTAATACCTTTGAATCTTGTATTACGCTAGAACACATTCATTTGTCAGGTAAGAGGACATACCTCATTCTGCTTTCACTTTTCTTTGCTGGCAGTACATGGGCACAATGCCTTAACGGCTATTCGTGGTCCTTCTCCCCTTCCCCAGTTAATGGTCAATGGAACAGCAATGAGGAGGTAACTGTATGTCTTAACATCTCCAGTGATAACTGGGATGGTGGAGCACATTATATACACAGTCTTCTGCCAACTTTCGGAACTGGATGGGACCTCACTAACATGGTTACCCTCGCTCCTAGCTCCTGTTCTGGCAATGGCGGTTATTGGGCGTGGTATCAAGGTCCTATAATCAGCTCTGCATCAGCACAAGCTCACGGTCCTGGTTTCTTCTATGAAGGACCTGGTGGCGGAACTAACCCAAATAATCCTGGTGATAATTACGGTGATCATTGTCCAAGCCAAGAAAGCCTTGAATTCTGTTGGATAATAAGAACAGTTGACACTGAGGATTGTCTAACTGGATTGGACCTTGACATCTCAGTAAACGTGCTCTCTGATGATCAATCTGGTGGTTCTTTTCTCTCCACCATTTGTGGCTGGAGTGAAGCAGCAGTATCCACCGCTGAGCTTGAATGCTGTGATGCAGATGCTGGCGCTGATCAAGTTCTAAGTCTATGCTCTGATGGTGCTCCCATGCTCTTGGATGCTTTGGTCAACTTTAACGGAACGGGTTCATGGCATTACGGAAACAGCTTAAATCCTAGCCTAGGAAACACCTTTACGTTTAATCCAGCTATACATGCTTCAGGGGTATACATATACGTCATTGAAGGAACTCTTTTTGATTGCCAGGATCAAGCACAAGTTCTCATCAATGTTCAAAGTGGATACAGTGCTGGAACAGGAGGAGACTTTAACCTATGCGCGTCAGGAGGAATCATTAATCTGTATGATTTAATACAGAATGAAAACTTGGGAGGCACCTGGTATGATCCTTTTAATGTAGTTACCGATCCATATTTCAGCCCAAGCAATGACGCTGCTGGAAGCTACACCTATTCCTTTCCTGCCAATGGATCCTGTGCTGCTAGCACTAGTCAGGTTACTCTGAACCTATACAGTTCTTTAAACCCTGGAACTGGGGCTCCTATTACTTTTTGTCCGTGTCAAAATTCTACCTCTTTAATTTCACTATTAACAGGGAATCCCCTGACATGGGGATATTGGACAGACCCCAATGGAACGGTTCTAAGCAGCCCAAATTTTATCCCAGGAAGCTCTCCCGCTGGAACATACACTTATCACTTAGATGGTCTGAATTGTCAGGCACAATCGACTGTTCAAATCAATAATGGAACGCTCCCAAACCCTGGTTCTAATAATGCGGTGACGCTATGTCCTAGCAGCACAGCCATAAGTTCATTGATGACATTCTTGAATGGAAGTCCCGCCTCTGGCGGAGTCTGGATAAATCCAACTGGGAACGTGATTTCTAATGGAATGATTGATCCGGCTACAGCCAATCCAGGACCTTATACCTATAAATTCACATGTGGTCCTTGCACAAGCCAAGCTGTGGTGCAAGTAAATATTAGCCCCAGTCCAACCCTCTCCTTATCTGGCAGTATTACTCAATGCAATACAAACCCCGTGAACCTAACATTGAATGCCACTGGAACTGGTCCGTTCAACGTGACCATCAGTGATGAACTAGGGGCACTCATTAATCTCAGTAGTCAGAATAACGGAGCTGTGATTCCTGTAAATAGCACCCAGAGTCATTCCTATACCATTACGTCAGCCAATGCTTCTGCTCTTCCATACTGTGGTGTGACTATTGGGGATTCTGCTAATGTGTTCATAGGCCCTCCACC
>CALFHF010000058.1 GCA_937875855.1 uncultured Flavobacteriales bacterium | reverse complement strand
ATGCAATCAAGCGGAAACGGCCCAGGAGCGAACATTCAGACCATTTATATTGCTTTCCAACAAGAGCCTATGAGCATGTTCTCTGAGATGGATATGGGTTATATGGATGTCGCTGGAACAGGTTCAGCTGACGCATGGGGCCTTTCTGTGGGCGATTATGACCAAAACGGCAGAAACGACCTGAGTACAGGAGGATTCTATAACGGAGTATATGTCTTCATGGCTGATGCTGATAACAGCGAATATGAGGCTTCTATATACCTTCTTGATGAAATCTATGTTCAAGCCATGAGCACCTTCGATATTGACAATGACGGCCTCCTTGACATCTTCGTGTGTGATGATGTGGAAACCAGCCAAATCCTTACAAATATGGGTGGAGGTGTTTTTTCAGAACTCAGCAGCGGCCTCGTTCCTGAGACAGATACCCAGTCAGACAACTCCGGGAACTATGGTTCATGTTTTATGGATGTAGACAATAATGGGTTCTGTGATCTATACATCGCTAAATGTCGCCAAGGAGTGACTAACCCCAATGATGCACGCAGGATAAATCTTCTTTTCATGAATAATGGAGACGGAACCTGGACAAGCGAAGGTGCAGATAGAGGTGTGGCCTTAGGAGCACAATCTTGGTCAGCTGACTTTGGAGACTATGATAATGATGGGGACATGGATCTTTTTGTGGGTAACCATGATGTATTCAGCGATTTCTTGGTCAATGACGGGACAGGCCACTTTGAAGAAATGACTGTGGAAGCAGAGCTCGAAGGCCAATTTCCTTTTTTGGTCATTCAAAGCACTTGGGCTGATTTCAATAACGATGGATTCATGGACATCATCGCCATGGGGAATAACAGCCATGCCATAGCGATTAATGATGGAGACGGAACCTTCACCATCTTCGACAACCTGTTCGATAATTTCCCAACGAACAGTTACGCATTGGGAGACTTGAACAGTGATGGATTCGTGGATCTATATACCACGGCCAATGGCTATGGAGGTTGGGGAAATGAACTTTGGGATGACAGGATCTATCTGAATGACGGAAACACAAATAATTATTTCAATGTTGAACTAGTGGGCGTTCAGTCCAATATCAACGGCATAGGAGCACGCGTAGAAATTGTAGGCCCATGGGGAACACAAATTCGTGATGTGAAAGCAGGAGAAAGCTATGGAATCAATAACAGCTTCATTCAGCACTTCGGGCTAGGCGCTGAGTCTAGTATTCCTGAGTTACATGTGTATTGGCCATCAGGAACTCATGACATATTCACTGGCTTCTTTGCCAATAATCAGGTGACCATAGTAGAAGGAACTGGAGTTTCCACTGGCCTTTCGCATCTTTCGTTCAATAATGTAGTGACATTGAGCCCAAATCCTGCACAGAATCAAGTTCTATTAAACGTAGATAGGTTTCAAGAACTTCAAGGTAAAAACTTGACCTTGAACATTCTGGACACCTCAGGGCGCAGCATAATGAAGGAAAGGATTACAAGCGCACAACAAACAATAACACTCAGGGGCTTGACCGCAGGGACTTATCTCTATACTTTGGTCGCTGATCAAGCTGTACTAAGTGCAGGAAAATTAATCAAAGAGTAACCAAGGATCTCCGTCTACACTTTAAGGACCCATTCCGATCACCTCGGGATGGGTTTCTTTTTTACTGCTTGATGAGCTTCACGTATGAAGAACCTGAGACAAGGAGATAGACTCCCTCACTCAAGTTGCTCATGTCTATCTGATTATCCACACCACGCATTAGTTCTCGGCCTTCTATGTCATAGAGAACATAGTTGAGTTTCTGAGGGAGGTTCAGAATTCCTGAAACTGGATTAGGATAAACATCATTGAGTATCTCTATTGATTCGTCCAATCCGTTTGGACAATTTGAAGAACCTGGAGTGGGCACAGTGAACGTAGAAAGCAAAGAAGCTCCGTCACATTCTCTACCATAACTCTGATCCTGAGGAATAGCCCCGAAATCAAGCTGATCAACTATAGCCGATGCATCTGGAGAACTCAGCAACACACTTTCTCCCGTTGCATTCAACTTAAAATTCACATGCAATGGGCCTTGATCAAGTTGTTGATCAGCCCAGAAAAGCTTGAATCCTAAAGCAGGTATAATCGTGTTCGCATCAGCGACAACTATGCGATCCTTGAGCGGTTGGGTTGGATCATCGCTGATGTAATATCCAGCAAGATCAATAGGGAATATATTAGGATTATAAATCTCAAACCAATCATCCCATTCGCCTGCAGGGTCCTGAACAGTAAGGGTATTAGCTGACTGAACTTCATTGATGAAGAGACTTGGCGCAACATATTCATCATCTACGATGATTATCCTGATTTCATCATTGAACCCTATGGTACAATTGTTCACAGAAGTCATGCGTATAGTGAAGTATTCTATTCCTTCAAGAATATTGTCATTGACCAGAGGAAATGCAACAGTCTCAATACCATTTGAATTTGCAGACAATGTCAATTCTGAAATGGTGGTGATTCCATGATCAGCAGGTGACGTGGCTGTTCCGCTAATCATTTCAATATGAACAGAAGAAGAACTATTATTGGCAGCTGCGATATACAAATCAAGTTGGATGACTCCATCAAATTCATTGACCCATATATCGTTGTTATCGAACTCTATGGAAGGTAACATCGTCCCCGGCAATTGTCCAGGTGTAGCAAAGAGCGGCAGGCCATTAATAAACCCAAGACCATTTGAAGAAGCCACCCAGTTATTCCCTATTTGATTATCCAATGAGGGCGAGACTAATTCCATGCTAGGTCCAGAACCATCGGCTGCTGTAGGCCAAGGTACATTGTCGTTATAAGTCACCTGATCGAGTAAGACTCCATCAACATTGACCAAAATAATATCCTCTGAATTATCACTTAATTGACCTCCATAGTCATAGAAAGGCGTTTCGTAAAAGCTTTGAGCTGAAAGGCTTTGACGAGCCACGAGATAAAATCCACCGACAGGAATAGTGATTGAAGCCAAGGTATGCGTCACTGCCCCTTCTATTCTGAACCCTCCCACTATAGCCGGAGAAGCTCCCAAATTATAAATCTCAATAAATTCTAAGGTGTCGGCAACTGAAGGATCATTATACATGATTTCCGTAATGACCAGATTAGGAGTTGTAGGATTGAAATAGAACGGAAAATTGAATGCCGAACTCATGGCATTTCCTGCTAGATCTTGGACACTAAAAACAACGAGTTGATAAGCAGTTCCCATCTGAAATGGGCTTGAATAATTTAGAATAACAGTTTGTTGATCCAGCTGCAGCACAGCGCTTGTAAGACCTGATACGCCTGCGTAGTGAAATAATTGCTCTGCACCGGAGTTCACGGGTTCTTGGAAAATAATCTGCAAGGTGCTTTGATCAATAACTTGCGCTGAATACACACCAGGAGAAAGATCATCTCCTTGGCTCTGTCTTAGCCTAAACTCATCCATGACGATAACCTCATCTCCGCCATCCATACGATATTGGACACGAAGTTGAGCGCTGTTTCCAGTGCTGCTAATAGGCAAGACAAAATTCTTTAATACCTCGGTTACAGCTAATTCGCCAAGCTCACCTCCATCACCATCCATATCTGCATCATGATAAAGCGTAGAGATGGAACTTCCTCCCGCTTTAGAATTGAACTGAGCAAAGGTGTTCCAACCAGATCCATCGATGTTAATCTGAAAATCCACGTAATCACCATTAGGCTGTGATCTATCGTCATAGGCCATACTGGCTGCATTACATGATAGCCTAACCACCAGTTCTAAGTTGCTCATACCTACAATGCTCACAGGGTCTAGATTCATCGTGATTATAGCATCATCTGGAGACTGGCCAAGAGTACCATCTGTATTCTCAGCAGCTATAACGAAATCTCCATCCTGTCCTGAGAGTGTGTACCCCAGAAAATCTAGGGCTATAGTATTATCTCTTTTACAATAGGAATCAGCACCATCATCGAAGGTGTAATCCAATGTCCAGCCTGAAAGACCTTCAAAGGACTCTGTATAGAACACCTGCGCTGGGGCAAGAATCGGTAGAAAAACAAGTAGGAATGCGTATTTAATTTTCATGAAAAAGACTCTTATAGAGTCAAAGGTAGAGAACTGTTGATGCTTTTCAATTCAATCCTACGACACATGATTACAAGTCATTGAATTTATGCATCCCTTAATTCATAGGCTCACGAAAGTGCAGCCGTAAAAATTGAAAACTCAATTATCGATTCTTTCCACAATGGAATTGGAAAAGTCCTACTTTGAAAATCTCAAAAGAGCCTGTTACGCCTGTACATTTGACTCGATGATTCACCTGCAAGTACGGATTATCACCTACCCTTGGAGAGCCATCTACACTCCTTTCTACCTCTACAACATTGGTTCTTTAGGGGTTTTTTATGCCCTATTTTTTGAAAGGAGATTTACAAGCTCTTCTTTCGTTAAGCTTTGTTGAGATCCCTCCTTCATATCCTTGATGGTCAGTTTTCCTTCTTCCATTTCTTTGGATCCCACCAAGGCTACGTATCTAATTCCACGATCATCAGCATACTTCATCTGCTTCTTCATCTTCGCTGCTGTAGGATAGATCTCAGAGCATATTTCTTGATTCCTCAAGTCTTTAAGAACACTCATACAATAGTCAGCTTCTGCCTCTCCGAAGTTCATGAAGATAATCTGAGGTGCTATTTCTAATCCAATTGGCCAACGTCCTAATTGATCCAACACATCATAGATTCTATCTGCTCCGAATGAGATTCCCACACCTGGCATATCAGGAAATCCGAAGATTCCAGTGAGGTCATCATAGCGTCCACCACCACATATACTTCCTATAGCAACTTCATCGCTTATCACCTCGAAAATGGCTCCTGTGTAATAATCTAGACCTCGAGCCAAGGTGACATCGAATTCCAATTTTGCTCTGCCAAGCCCCAGTTTTTCAACCTTCTTAATTACACTCTTTAACTCCTGAACACCTAAAGTTCCAACTTCAGAATCTGAAAGAATTTGCTCAAGACCTTCACTGATTCGGCCTTCTTTCATGTCAAATATGACAGACAACTTCTTGATGGCTTCTTCATCTATTCCTCTTTCCTTCCACTCTTCGATCACCTTGTCTTTCCCCACTTTATCAAGCTTGTCCAATGAAATAGCGATGTCCTTGATACGATCAGAGTGCCCAGCTATCTCAGCTAATCCAGCGAGGATCTTCCTGTTGTTGATTTTTATTGTGAAGGATTCAAGGCCTAGCTTACTCAAAACCTCATCGAAGATTAAAATGAACTCTACTTCATGAAGTAATGCATCACTTCCTACTACGTCAGCATCACATTGGAAGAACTCTTGATATCTTCCTTTTTGAGGACGATCTGCTCTCCAAACAGGTTGAATCTGATAGCGCTTAAATGGAAAACTTAACTCATTCCTATGTTGCGCTACGAAACGTGCGAAAGGGACGGTGAGGTCATACCGTAAAGCACGCTTACTGATTGAAGATGCTATAGAAGCTGAACTTTGAGTACAATCTACACCAGCCATGAAATCGCCATTGTTTAGCAAGCGGAAAAGCAATTTATCTCCTTCCTCCCCGTACTTACCAAGTAATGTTTCAGAATGCTCCATGGCAGGAGTTTCTATGGCAGCAAAACCGTATTTCTTAAAAACCTGTTGTATGGTATCAAAGAGGTAGTTTCTGCGTGCTATTTGAGCTGGAAGAAAATCTCGCGTACCTTTAAGGGTAGAAGCTTTAGCCATTTCAATGGGATTATGGTTGCAAAGCTATCAAGTTATATGGCTTCATGTGAAGATGAAGCTTATGAGATACAGAATGGGCAGACACAGACTTTAGTCCTAATTTTACACAGTCTATGACCGCTTTACGATATCCTTTGGTTCTTCTTATGCTCACCTTGTGCTTTTCGTTGAAAGCACAGAGGCAGAAAGTAGGCGTTGTATTAAGTGGTGGGGGAGCTTCAGGTCTTGCACATATCGGTTTTTTAAAGGCCCTTGAGGAGCGTGACGTACCTATAGACTATATCACTGGAACTTCTATGGGAGCTGTCATAGGCGGTCTATATGCTTCTGGTTATTCCGTTGCTGAATTAGAAAGTTATTTCACCTCTGAAGAATTCGTGAATGCAGTGAATGGCAAGCTCGATGATCGCTATGCCTATTATTTCAAGAAAGGGGATCCTGACGCTTCTATGATTGGGTTAAAGATTGATCCAGACACATTCTTCCTTCGTACGATCCCGGCATACGTGGTGTCTCCTATTCAAATGGACATGGAGATGATGGAAGCTGTGTCTTCATCTATTGCTAAAGCGAACTATGATTTTGACAGTCTATTTGTCCCTTTCAGATGTGTTGCTTCTGATATCGTTCTAAAAGAAGAAGTGATCTTTAGGGGAGGAGAATTACATCAAGCTCTGCGTGCTTCTGCTTCTTTTCCATTTTATTTCAAGCCTATATTATTGGATGAACGTATCCTGTTTGACGGGGGCCTATATAACAATTTCCCTGTAGACATTATGTATCACGAATTCGACCCTGATGTAATTCTAGGCAGCAGTGTATCTCTCAAAACTCCGGCACCCATGATAGACGATCTTTTCTCTCAAATAGAGAATATGATTGTGAACAGAGGCTCAGAGGAGATTCCATGCGAGCATGGACTTACTGTTAAGCCAGAGACACAAGTGGGCACCTTAGATTTTAAGCGTGGAAAGGAAGCTTTACAAATAGGCTATGACGCCACAGTGCTCATGATAGACAGCATTCTGGGAATAGTTGATAGCAGAGTCTCACCTACAGAAAGAGCAGAAAAACGGAAGCAATGGCGTGCTGACCTGAAGCCCTATGAATTGAAAGAAGTTACTATTAGCGGAGTAGGCCCAGCGGCCACCCGATATTTTAACAAAGTTCTACGCAAAGGTGAAAACAATGCCCC
>CALFHF010000057.1 GCA_937875855.1 uncultured Flavobacteriales bacterium | reverse complement strand
ACTGTAAGCATAGCTGGTAGTAGAGGTGTCAACTACAAAGGAAACGCTACCGTCAAGAAAACCATCATAGGTTCAGGGGATGTAAATCAGTATTGATACATTCTTGATAAGCCACTGTCTTTAGGAATCATCTTCTGACGAGAATCATTCCGTTCTAGCGTCCCAAGGCTCTATTAATTTTACGACCTTTGCGGCCTATACAGAATCATGAAGAAGTCACAGATTATCGGTATCATTTTTATAGCAGTATGCCTAGGCGTATTGGTGAATGCCCTTTCTGACCCAGGCAAGATGGCTGGATTCAGGGAAGCATTCGCTGACCCTGAGCACACGTATCGCGTTTCTGGTCTTCTAGATAAGGAGCATGAAGTGATCTATGACCCTATCACTAATACTAGCCTTACTGAATTTCACATGAAGGATCAGAAAGGTGTTTTAAAGAAAGTGAAGCTGAAGAAAAGCAAACCTCAAGGCTTTGAAATGAGCGAGAGCCTTGTAATCATAGGACATGCAGAAGGTGACATTTTCGTGGCCGAAGAGATGCTGATGAAGTGTCCTTCAAAGTACAATGAGGAGAATCACATTATCCAAGAAGCAGGAATTCCTGTAGAGTGATGGATATCAGTTATATAGGAGAACATTCTTGGGCCGGTTTCCTTGGTCATTCTTTCATCTTACTCAGTATGGTGGCTGCTGCTCTGGCCACTTTTTCTTTTTTCAAACGTGAACATTCTGGCGATGAGCCATGGAACACCCTTGGAAAAGCAAGTTTCAGACTACATAGCTTCGCCCTAATAGGCGCCATCTCAGTGCTTTTTGTAATGCTTTACAATGCATGGTATGAGTATGATTATGTATGGAAGCATCGCAATAATGCCATGCCCATTCGCTATATCCTCTCCTGCTTCTGGGAAGGTCATGAAGGCAGCTTTATGCTTTGGTCTTTCTGGCATATGATCCTAGGAAATTTCTTGATGAGAAAAAAGTCTGAATGGCTCGCTCCGGTCATGGCTTTCGTTTCAGTAGCACAAGTATTTCTGGGTTCCATGTTGCTCGGAGTCTATATAGGGGATCTGCATATAGGTAATTCACCCTTCCTGCTCTTGCGCGAGTTGCCTGAGAACATTGGGCTTCCATGGACAGGTTACGCTGATTACCTGAGTCGTTTTCCTCAGTTCATGGATGGCCGTGGACTGAATCCATTGCTTCAGAATTATTGGATGACCATACATCCTCCTACCGTCTTCTTTGGGTTCGCCAGCACCATTGTTCCTGCAGCTTTTGCTGTGGCTGGACTTTGGAAAGGAAAATACCATGAATGGATCAAGCCAGCATTACCATGGACATTTTTAGGAATCATGATCCTAGGCGTAGGAATCCTTATGGGAGGGGCATGGGCCTATGAAGCGTTGAGCTTTGGAGGATTCTGGGCGTGGGACCCTGTAGAGAACTCTTCTCTTGTTCCTTGGATTGTGTTGCTTGCAGCTGGCCATGTGATGTTGATTAATAGAAACAAAGCACGCTCTACGTATAGCGCACTTCTCTTGGCTATCGCCTCTTTCGTTTTTGTCATCTATTCTAATTTTTTGACGAATAGCGGAGTCCTTGGTGACACCTCGGTTCATGCATTCACCGACAATGGCTTAAGTGGTCAACTTTCGCTTTACATGGCCTTTTTCATTGCTTTCCCACTGGGAATGTTGATGGTAGAAAAATCATTTCGTAGAGCCTATTGGGCGGCTACAGCAGTAACCTTATTAATTGCTCTGTTCTCAGGCCAACGTATGATAGGACTTCATATTTGGCTCATGGCGACCTTCATCATGAGTATATATTCCTACAAGAAATTCTATCCGAAAGAAAAGGAAGAGGAGAACCTTTGGAGTAGGGAATTTTGGATGTTTATCGCCTCGCTTGTGCTGGTCATGAGCGCATTGCAGATCAGCGTAATGACTTCACGACCTGTGATCAATATCTTAGCTACCCCGTTCCGCGGAATCATTGGCAGCTTAGCTGAGAGTTTTGATTTGGAAGGGCTCCGCACCTTGGCCAGTGGGCAAATGTCCGATAAGACTCAGCCAGAAATCATAGCCATGTATAACAAGTGGCAGACTCCATTTGCATTGGTCATCACGCTAGTTATGGCATTCACACAATTCTTGCGTTGGAACGACACGCCTGTGAAGCCATGGTTGAAACAGATACGTCTTTCTTTTGGCCTCGCGCTGATATTAACCTTCTTCACGTGCTCCTATTTCAAGCTTGGCCTAGACGGCAAGAACGTCAGCATGATATTGCTCTTCTTCGGATGCTGGTGGGCCATCACCTCCAATCTGGACTATCTCTTCCGCATCGCCAAAGGCAATGTCAAGATTTCAGGATCTTCTATCGCACACATAGGATTCGGGATGGTGCTCTTGGGTGCCGCAGTCAGTACTTCGCAAAGCCAGAAGATCTCGCAGAACAGCTCGATGACAGATATTACAAAATTGAATCAGGACTTCAGCAATAAACAAGATATACTCCTCTTTAAGAAGGACACGCTGATCATGGGCGATCAGTTTATTTCATTCCAAGAAAAACGCAAGGACGACATCAACATTTACTTCCGTATGGACTATTTCGGGCTAGAACCGAGAACCTACAAGGTGGGAGAATACATATACAGCCTTGGCGGAATCTATCGCTGTAAAGAGCAACACAAGGCTGGCAAAGACATGATCAAGGACATGCAGGCGTACTTCGAAGAGGTGAATGATCCTAGTCAGGAAGTGGTGTCCAAAGCCGCTTTATGGAACCCCTATAGTCCTGGTGAAAAGATGTTTAGCCTAGAGCCGAGAATTCAGCTGAACCCTAAGTTCGGAAATGTCCCAGAGCCTGATACGAAACACTATTGGAATAAGGACATATACACCCATGTGCGCTATGGTCAGCTTGATGATGGATCCCAACCCGTGGATGCTGATGGCTATCTACCTTTCAAAGAACATAAACTGGGTATTGGAGATACACTGCGCAGTGGAGCACGTCTAGCTATTCTAGATTCTTTAACCTCAGTAAAAGACCCTGTGGGAGAAGGATTAGCAGCTAACGATTTAGCTGTGACAGCATGGCTAAGAATAGTAAGCCCCAATGATTCAGTGAGACAAGCAAAACCTCTCTTTATCCTACGTGAAGCCTCATACATCGCAAGTAGGCCTTATGAAATGGAAGGTCAAGGAGTGAAATTCGATTTCAACGAGATTATTCCTGAGGAAGGAAAAGTAACGATTCGTGTAGCCGAGAAAGAAGAGAATTTGCGCGATTTCATCGTGATGCAAGCCATTATTTTTCCTTGGATAAATATCCTTTGGACTGGAATTATCGTGATGGCATTGGGCACATTGTTAGCAGTGATTCAGAGGTTTAGAAGGCAATCCATAGGTTCCTGATATCTGAATACCGATTCCTGATATCTTGTCCTCCCCAAATAGCAAATAACGCTTCTTCCTATTGTTTAATACCGCGTATATGTACACTGAGAGTAGGTATAGCATAGGATGTTCTTAAAACAAACCCCGTCCATCACAGTTGGTGATTTTCGTAGTTAATTGTGGTTGGTTATAACGTTCCGCAGATTTGCGATGGGCGGGATTTTTACCACTGAACTTGATGCGGAGCACAAAACTTTCGGCAACTACAAAACTGTCTGCGGAGCACGAAACCCCGCCTATTGCAAATGTGCTG
>CALFHF010000056.1 GCA_937875855.1 uncultured Flavobacteriales bacterium | reverse complement strand
GGCTGAACATCTTACTGGATATATTGATGCGGGTGAAGTGATCATCCTGCTGATATTTCTCATAGAACCGGTCTATACCGTTGTTCTGTGCGCTCATGCCCAAGCCTATGAAGAGCATAAACATTACACTTAAAGTTCTCATTATGGTATTCATTTTATCTTCTTTATGACTGATCTGAATGCTCTTCACCGTCTTTTTCAATTTCGTTTTTGGCTTTCTCAAATTCGTAGAGGGAACCTGCGTAGGATGCGCCTTCATTCATTTTCCCACCCATCATCATGAGGGCCTTTTTTACTTCTCTGTAAGCCACTTCAGGATCATCATACGTATCCACGATTACAATTTCATCCAATACAGGCCGCACTTCTACTGAGTCACTATAGGATTTCCAAGTGAAGAATAATCCAATGAATAGGGCTATTCCTGCAGCCATTTTCATCCAAGGAAAAGAAGAACTGATTTCTTTTTTTTGCTCAATGGCCTGCAAGATTTGCTTATTGAATATATCGCCTAAAGCATCATCAGAACTTTGTTGTTCTAGGTACCTGATATAGGAGCGCAATTCAGAATGCTTCGCAAGATTAGGGCCGCAGAGCAACTCTTTTCTGAGTTCTAGCTCCTCAGCTTCAGAACAGGCTCCTTCCCAAAAGCGCGCTGCTAATTCATCTAGCCTATTTGATTCCATATTCATGTAATTCTTGAAGTTCTTTTCTCACCTGCATGCGTGCTCTATGTAGCAGTACTTTTACATGGTTCAATTCAATCTCGAGGATTTCAGCTATTTCTAGATAGCTGTATTGCTCCATGTCCCTAAGCTCTATCACTTCTCTCTGTTTCTCAGGAAGCCTTGCGATAATACCTTGAATTTTCTGCTTATTCTCTAGTTCCATAGTACGCTGTAAAGGATCAGCGTCAGCGCTTAACAAGTTGCGCTGATCCACTACTTGAAGGTAATTCCTCCCTTTGCGTTTTAATCGATCTAAAGAGCGGTTCTTGACCAAGGTCATGCACCATGCTTCTACATTTCTTATTTCCTTCTCCTCATCTATCTCCTCCCAGGAACGTATCATCACATCCTGTACCACATCCTTCGCGTCATCCTCATTCTTCAGATAGCTGAATGCGAACCTGAAAAGTTTATTCTTAAGGGGCAGGATTAGCTCTTTAAATGATTCAGTAGTCACGAGATCAAAGGTATACTTCGTATGGATAGCTGTTTCCAAGAGAGCTTATTGAATTTCTAACTTCTTAGTGATGGAGATATCATTCTTCTTGAACACAAGCAAATACGCACCCGCATTCACTCTATCTAAACGCAGTTCCTGCTTGCGTGTACTCATGCGATAGCTCATCACAGTCTTACCTTTCATATCGACTAGCGATGCGTCACCTCCTATGAAATTCTCAGGAACTTCTATAGTGACAGGGCTTGTACTCTGAACTGGATTAGGATAGCATTTTATTTTATCAGCGCCATTCTCCGTCATCTTTCCTAGGGACTCGAATCCTTCCATTTGAATCTTAGCTCCCATCTTGCTGATCTGCTTTAAATTCATTCGACCAGTTAGTGAAAGAATCATCAGACTGTTCTCTGAATAACCCACCATAAGCAGTTCTTCTACGATGCCATTTTGTTCTTTGATTCTAAAATTGAAGTCGCCTTCTTTATCTTGAATACTCATCAATTCTTCATACCCATTCTCTACCTTTCTCAAAGCAGAACTATATTCCGATTTGCTGAAGATGCCATTGTCTCCTAGTATCATTTGGAAAGATTCAATAGTAGATGCGAAATCATTCATCTCTTCAAGGTCTTTATCATCTGTTTCAATGTATGAGGCTAATTGAAATACTTTTCCATTAACGGAAATCTTCGTTATATCTTCCATTGCAAGATAATTAGCGAAATATTTCTCTATTGCATTTTGCTGGGCATGTACCATTCCTAATGAGAATACAGTACATAAAGTGATCATTAAGGTTTTCATAGTATGTGTAGTATTGATATACTTGGGGGCCCCTCCAAGGGTTAAAAAGTGTGCGCTCTTATGCGATTTCATAGGAGAGACGAGTCAGGAAGAGAGATGTTACAGGATTCAGAAAATAATTCAGAAAAGCTCACTCAACGGGCAGAGCCCTTGCCAGTGCTCTTGACTATTGCCTTATAGAGCTCGCCTAATTTAATGCTCACCTTGATCACGTAATAGGGCTTTTGAAGGGTATTCCTGACTTCAGGTTCTGAGTCGAGGACGAAGCGGAACCCACTACCTATCTCAGGCTCGAGCCAAGGCAAGACTTGATATTTTAATGCATGTCCTGTTCCTATAGTCGAAAAGCTGTTCTCCAAGTATGGTAAATAGGCATTCTGATTATCCTTATAGCTTCCCTTAAGAGAACCCGCGCCTATATTTACTGGAACTGAGAGCTCCCACTTTCCTGACTTGATAATCACGCGCTCATAGAAAAGGCAAATGAAAGCTGCTGTGTATTGAACTTCTTTGTCTAAGGATGCATCAGGAGCATTCGTATTTACACCATAATAGGACTCTGGTCTGGTCATTCCATATAAGGCCAATCCAAAGCGATGCACTCCCCTGTATTCAGCACCCAATCTGAGCCCAAGGAACTTCACAGTGCGATCATTGAAGAAAGACCTATTGGAATCAAAGCCAATCTCTGGCCTCCAGCGCTTTTCTCCCACAGCATCAGGAAGCCAATCTACTTCAAAGGATGAACGCTGACCAAAGCAAAGCTGCAGGGACAGGAGACAAATCAGAAGAGCCAATATGCGCGAAGAATGAATCAAAAGGCAAGGAATCTGCCGCTAATTTAGGGCAGACCGGAATCCATATAACGCGCTTTCTCATGGATCATTGACAGGAACCTGTGGGAACTATAGAAACAAGGATAAGATTCACAAAAAATCCTTAGACGTACATTTCATGAATCAAAGACCTGACTGCTTTACTTCCTTCTTTTTAAATCTCTCTACAATCTTAACTCCTATATACGCCATGGGGAAATAGGCAAATGCAAGATCTAAAAGCGAGAAGCTCAAAGGTTGGAAACTGAGTAAGTAACACATGGTGATACCTCCCATAAAATGAAAGCCCGACACTATCATTGCTAAGGTCATACGATGACTAGTGGCAAGCAAACAAGCAACTATAGCTCCACCTAATGTTCCCAAAGCATGCGCAAGAAAGGGTGCTATGAAATGAATGGGTGTATAGAGATCTATGTTCGCCTTGATACTCTCCAGATCATTAGGATCTATCCCTTCAGGAATGGGAAGGAATTTTCCTCCTATACTTCCGACAAGATCATTGACCACCATAGCAACTGCGGCTCCTACGATCACAGCGAGGATATTTCTGAGAATAGGGTTCATGGGGTCTTGGTTTTGGAATTCATCAGACAAGATATAAAACGAATTATAAATCGAATTTTTCCTGTTGGCTTCTCTTCCAATACGCTCAAGTATCCCTCTTTAGATTACAAGACTATCAGGAATGAGTCTCACGCTTATCACATTAATGGAAGAAGAATTGTCCTAGAATGGATAGCTTAGTCCGATATCCTAGTTGAAGTTCATTTTTATCAAGAATCACGAAAACCTTATGAAGCATCTTTTATCCCTCTCTCTCTTACTTCTCGCTCTTAGTATCCAAGCCCAAGAAGTTAGCACGGCTGGTCCTTCTTCCCAAGGCATCATCGAGTATGTGCACTATATTCCCAGTATCGCGGAGCAGATCAAGGATGGCACGTTCATCCATGCTGAAGAACGCACTACTGATGTAGTCATGAACCCGAAGATGCGCGATGGGAATCATGTGATTCCCGGCAAAGGAACTCCCCTGGGAGATGATCCACTGTTAGCATTGCAACAGAACAGCTATCGCTTCCCTGGAAATCCGCCATCGCTTGTATTCGATGCAGATCCTAGCAATGGCAGCCAACCCAGTGACCCAACGGGTGTCGTGGGACCTGATCATTACCTGGCGGCATGGAACACCGGTTTCAGGATTTTTGATAAGCTCGGAAATCCATTGACCCCAGAAGCTTCTCTGGCAACGGTGCTTATAGGAAACAGCTTGGGTGACCCCATCGTCATGTATGATAAATGGGCGGATAGATTCATCATCACCGAATTCGATGCAAGCCCCAATGGGTTCGAAATGGCCATATGCGCTGGGCCCGACCCCGTCAATGACGGTTGGTTTGTCTATCAGGCACAATTTCCAACAGGGAGCTTTCCTGATTATACCAAGTTCTCCATCTGGTCTGACGGATACTATGTAACTGCCAATGTGAACAATGGGTCAAATGGGGACCGTATCTGGGTGGTAGAGAGAGAACAAATGCTTTTAGGGCTTCCTGCCCAATACGTAGGATTCCCATTGCTTGGCTGCAGCACCTTCGGATTTTATAGCCCACAGATCTTCAACGTCACAGGTGGTGAGCTTCCTCCTCCGGGAAACGCCACAGTCGTTTATATGCAGGACAATGCATGGGGCGGAGTGAGCACCGACCACCTAAAGCTCTGGACCGTAAATGTGGATTGGGATAACATCAACAGCTCGACTGTTTCTAGCGCTGTCCAAATACCTACAGCGGCATTTACAGGCGTGTTCGATGGCGGAAGTTTCGTCAATCTTTCCCAACCCTCTGGTCCTGATATCGACTGTATGCAGGCGACCATCATGAACCTGGCCCAATTCAGAAAATTCCCAGATCATAACTCGGCTGTCTTCAACTTCGTAGTCGATGCGATAGGTGTAGGAGAACTCGCTGCGGTGCGCTGGTATGAACTAAGACAGGATGATGAAACTTCTCCTTGGACCATCTATCAGGAAGGAACCTATACGTCTCCTGTGGGGAACAAGCACGCCTTCGGAGCGAGCATGGCCATGGACTCCCAAGGAAACATAGGCATGGGCTATACCACAGTAAGCACCAGCGAGAGCATAGCCATACAATACACAGGCCGACTAGCGACCGACCCGCTCAATATCATGACAGTAGATGAGACCCTTATCGCACAAGGAAGTGGCAACAATTCAGGCACCCGCTATGCTGACTACATGCAACTGAGTGTGGACCCCTTTGATGAAAAGACCTTTTGGCATATTACCGAGTATTTCAACTCGAACAGAAGAGACGTAGTAGGTGTGTTCAAGATCGCCCCGGACTTGAATACTGATATAGGCGTGGTAGACATCCTCTCTCCTTCCAATGCGACCATGAGCACTACACAGCCTGTGACCATATTGGTTAGGAATTTCGGAATAGATCCTGTCTCGGGGATTCCTGTTGAATTCCAATTAGATGGAGGTACAGCACTCATGGGAACGATCAGCGATGAGCTTGCCCCGGGTGAGATCTATGAATACACCTTTGCCGAAACTGTAGATGCTTCGGTACAAGGGCAGGTCTATGAGTTGTACAGCAGAACCACATTGAATATCGACCAAGATCCTGCCAACGATGACTACGCTGATGCCGTTACCCACCTTATGCCCAATGACCTAGGTGTCATCGCCATAAGCGAGCCAGCTATTGACGATATATTACCTAATGAAGAGGATGTCACGGTGACCATCAAGAATTTTGGTGGGACTACACATGAGAATTTCGAAATCAACTTCAGTGTGAATGGAGGCTTGGCTACTACGGAGATTGTTCCGGGCCCACTCACCCCACTGGAGACCATGCAATACACCTTTGATGCGCAAGCAGATCTGGCTGATATAGATGATTTTGTAGTCTCCTGTTTCACGTCACTTCCGGGAGACACACAGGCTTCCAATGACGCTATAGAAGTGGTCATACCAAAGAATGTATGCCAACCTGAGTCGAATTGCAACCAAGGTGACGGCATACGCCATCTTATCTTGGAAGGGATTGATAATGTGACAGGATGTTCCACTACTGGTTATACCGCCTATTTAGATCAAGTGGCCTATCTTAATCAATCGACTATCCATGATATGTCCGTGACCACTGAGCGCGGAAGTCAGTACATCAGGGCTTGGGTAGATTTCAATGACAGCTTCACCTTCACGTCCTTAGAGAGTGTGTTGAGCAATACGGAGATGGCTCCGGGCCAAGGAGCGGGTGTATTCACTGAAGTGCTTCCTGTAGAAATAGATAACAACGATATCTTAGGCGAACACATCATGCGCGTGAAGACGAACAGGACCTCTACAGTTCCTGTAAGTTCCTGTGAAGGGACCACGTATGGAGAGACAGAGGATTATAAAGTCATCATCGGAACGGTGGGGCTTTTGGAAAGTATCCTTGGGCCTAACGATATTCAAGTTCAAACCATGAGCAATCAGCAATTCATCATCACCTTGGATTCTGAAGTAAGTCATGTGCCCTTGACCATCCAAGTGATGGATGTGCAAGGAAGGATGATTGTCTTTAATTGGATCTATCCTACGGAAGGTGTCTATACGTACGACTTGGATATGTCCTATGTGGCCTCAGGACCTTACCTGATCCGCATCGGAGATCAGCATATGGGCAAGATCACACGAGTGGTAGTGCAGTGATATAGACTGAAAAGAATTGGGCGAAAGTCCTTTAGAACGAGCTCGGAATTTTCTGGGCTCGTTTTTTTTGATCCACTAATCATGCCCAAGGCTTTCGAAACTTAATCCCTTTTAGATTCTGCTTTGATAGGTAAACAGATCATAATACCTGCCTTGGGCAGCAATCAGCTCAGCATGTTTACCTCGTTCTACAATCTTACCTTCTTCTATCACTAAAATCTGGTCAGCCTTTTGAATGGTACTTAGTCTATGCGCGATGACGAAGGTCGTGCGGTCTTGCATAAGCACCTGTAAGCTCTTTTGAATGTAAGACTCGCTCTCGGTATCCAGGTTAGAAGTCGCTTCATCTAAGATGATAACCTTAGGGTTGGCCAATAAGGCACGTGCGATAGAAATTCGCTGGCGCTGTCCGCCAGAAAGTTTCACGCCACGCTCCCCTATCACCGTGTCTAATCCATTCTCAAAGCGGTCGGTGAATTCATTGACATACGCTCCTTTCACTGCCGCTAAAACTTCAGCTTCGCTTGCGAGTGGTCTAGGGAACAAGATGTTTTCTCGTATCGTTCCTTCGTATAAGAAGTCATCTTGCAACACCACTCCCAGATGCTGTCTGTAGCTGCTTAGATTGACCTTGGAAAGGTCCACGCCATCCAAGGTGACTTTACCGCTGATAGGCGTGAGGAAGGTAGCCGCTAATCCTGCAATCGTGCTCTTGCCTGATCCTGATGATCCTACCAGTGCAGTCACACTGCCCGAAGGAGCTTCAAAAGAGATGTTATGCAACACGTCCTTGCTCTCCTCATAACTGAAGGATACATCATCAAAAATGATATCCCCTGTGATGCGTTCTATCTTCTGCGTTCTGGTGCTGGCATCATCTTCCTCCTGCATGTTCATGAGTTCTTGGGTACGGTCGAGACCTGCCATCGCTTCTGTCAGTTGACTACCGATATTGCTCATTTGTACAATAGGAGCGATCATGAATCCAAGGAAAAGTGTGAACGATACGAACTCCCCATAGGTCATCGTGTTATTCATGATGAAGTATCCTCCCATACCCATGATTCCGGCCGATGCCAAACCCAGCAGCAGGCCTGAGGAACTAGTGATGAGTGCGGTAGCCGTGAGGCTCTTCTTCACGTTCAAGAACAGACGCTCGGCTCCTTCCTCGAAGGTGCGATTCTCTTGTTCTTCAGCATTGAATCCTTTGATGACTCGCACGCCATTAAGCGTCTCGGTGAGTCGTCCTGTGACCTCGGCCGCAGCGGATTGCAAGATGACAAGCGACCTATAGGAAGTTTCATCTTCCTGGG
>CALFHF010000055.1 GCA_937875855.1 uncultured Flavobacteriales bacterium | reverse complement strand
TGATTCATGGTACGAATATGCCAAAATATGATTAGGAAGGCATATGAAATTCGACAGGAGATATGCCACCCTTATGAACGTAGTTCAGGATCCATGAATGGCTGATTCTCAGTTTATTTGGCCAAATAATGAGTCCACAAAAGCACGTCTGTGGAAAAGCTGCAGATCTTCTATGCCTTCACCCACTCCAATATACTTGACAGGAATCTTGAATTGATCTGAAATACCTATGACTACACCTCCTTTAGCAGTTCCATCTAGCTTAGTGATGGCTAACGCATTGACCTCAGTCGCAGCAGAGAATTGTTTAGCCTGTTCAAAAGCGTTTTGGCCTGTGGAACCATCCAACACAAGAAGGATCTCGTGAGGTGCATCTGGAATGTGTTTTTGCATGACCATCTTGATCTTACTGAGCTCATTCATCAGGTTCAATTTGTTATGCAAGCGACCTGCAGTATCAATGATGCAGACATCTGCTTTCTGAGCTATTGCACTCTGAAGAGTATCGAAAGCCACAGATGCAGGGTCAGCACCCATTCCTTGAGATATCACAGGCACATTAACACGCTTCCCCCATACTTGAAGCTGATCTACCGCAGCCGCTCTGAAAGTATCAGCAGCGCCAAGGATAACTTTATGTCCATTCTTCTTGAGCTGATGAGCGAGTTTACCAATGGTGGTAGTCTTTCCAGCACCATTTACCCCCACTACCATAATAACATAGGGCTTCTTATCTGCCGGCAAGTTCCATTCTGCAGAGTCACTTCCGCTCTCTTCGAGTAAAGCGGCTATTTCTTCTCGAAGGATATTCTGTAGCTCCGCGGCATTCACATATTTATCCTTGGCTACACGCTCTTCTATTCGTTCAATGACTTTCAAAGTAGTAGCCACACCCACATCAGAAGTAACAAGAATCTCTTCTAGTTCATCCAAGACCTCAGTATCTACACTACTTTTACCGGCTACAGCACGGGTGAGTTTTCCCAGAATCCCTTCTTTGGTCTTGCCCAGACCTTGATCGAGTTTTTCCTTCTTCTCCTTATTGAACAGTCCGAAAAGTCCCATATAAAATTGAATGATCAGATATTAAACGAAAAAGGCTCCCTCAGTACGAAGGAGCCAGAATTCTTTACGACACAGATGAAATCAAGATTCTTTGAACCAGTCTGTAACACCGTCATTATGAATGACAGATTCTTTAAATGCATACGCACCAGTCTTAGGTGAGCGAACCATCTTTATCACTTTCGTGTAATTCCTTACTCCAGTCTGGAGTGTTGCAATTGTCTTTTTAGCCATGTCCTTTAATTATTTGATCTCCTTGTGGACGGTCATTTTCCTAAGAATAGGATTATACTTCTTAACTTCCATACGCTCAGGCGTATTTTTCTTGTTCTTCTGCGTTACATAACGAGAAGTTCCAGGTTGTCCTGATTCTTTATGCTCAGTACATTCAAGTATCACCTGAATCCTATTGCCTTTCCTAGCCATTTTCTATTGTTCTATAAGAATGAGTAATCCGAGCTCAGATGGAGCCTTTCTCCTTCACGCGCTTCATAACAGCACTGATTCCCAGCTTGTTAATCGTTCTAAGCGCACTGGTAGAGATCTTCATGGAAATCCATTTGTTCTCTTCAGGGATGAAGAATTTCTTCGTGATCAAATTTGGGTAGAACTTACGCTTCGTCCTCCTTTTGGAGTGCGATACGTTATTACCTACCATTAGTTTCTTACCAGTTAATTCACAAACACGAGCCATTACTCTAAAATTTTTTGGAGTGCAAAGAAAAGGTTTTTTCGCTTGTCTTACAACGAAAATGTATCTAATCCTTCAATCTTTTCAAGATCGCAATATAGATAACCTCACCAGATTGATTGCATGAAGCGCTGTCATTCTGATATTACGCATGCGATCTCTGCCAAATTGAAAGCGCTGTGTTACCATTGAATCCCTTGTCCCAACGCTCATCCAGACGGTTCCCACAGGTTTATCTTTCGTTCCTCCACTCGGTCCTGCAATTCCTGAGACTGCGATAGAATACTTTACATCGAAGTGAAGAAAAACGCCCTGAGCCATTGCTTCCACCACTTCAGCGCTAACTGCTCCTTTTTCAATGATTGTTTGCGGGTCTATGTCCAGTATCTCTGATTTAGAGCGATAACTATAAGTACATATAGACCCTTCATAAAAACTTGAACTTCCTGGAATAGAAGTTAAAAGATGTGCGATGTAGCCACCAGTGCAGCTCTCAGCCGTCCCTATCTTTGCTTTTTTTTTCAACAACAGCTCCGCCACCACTTCTTCCATGCTCTGGTCATCATAACCATATACTAATTCAGGAATCAATAGCTCGAGCTCATCTGCTTTGCGCATTACCCTCTCCTTAATAGCCACGTCATCATCTCCAAACGCGCTTAACCTCATTTTAACGATACCCTGACTTGGCAGATAAGCCAGCTTAATATCCTCTTTGGCCAAGGACAATTCCCAGTCTTTGACTCGCTCAGCTATAAAGGACTCTCCTTCCCCAAAGGTCATGATGGTTCTATGGAAGACAGTCTCAGCCTTGAATTTCTTAGAAATCATTTCAAGCACACCTGATTTCATCAGATGCTCCATTTCATAAGGAACGCCAGGCATGGATACTACCACTTTTCCATCACGCTCAAACCACATGCCTGAAGCTGTTCCCTTTTTATTCCTGATTATAATTGCGCCATCAGGCAATAGTGCTTGATCTGTATTGACCTGCAACATTTCACGATTTTTACTAGTGAAATAGGCAGTAATTTCTTCCAATACTTCATCATGCATGACTAAGGGCATCTGGAAATAATCGCTCAAGGTCTTCTTCGTGATGTCATCATTCGTTGGACCGAGGCCACCAGTCATAATAACTAGATCCACACGGCTGAAGGCGTCCTCCATGGCGCTGATAATCTCTTGCGCCTCATCAGAAATAGTGTGAATCCTATTAATCCTCACTCCTTGTGCATTGAGCTCATGGGCCATCCAAGCACTGTTAGTATCGACCGTTTGGCCGATTAAGATTTCATCTCCAATTGTGATAATCTCGATTTTCATAGGCCGCGAAGGTATCTCAAGTTCTCCATACGATAATGAATCTCGATTGGTTTCTATAAAGTTATGCAGGAGAATGAGCTTTGGGAAAAACCATTCATGACCTATGTATGCTAACTTTATGGCAGATGTTGAACAGATTCGAGACACTTTTTTCAAGAAAACCATCTTCTATCTCGAGTAACATGTCCCATTCCAATTCTATTCTTCTTTATTTTGCAAGCCTTAATATAATTGACTCACACATTATTCGAACAAGAAATTGGCAAGCACACGCATGAAACTCAATAGCAGCTACGCGGAACTCGTAGAACAGAGCTATTACTTCCCTCAGGACGGATACGATCTTAGGGATGGTTATGTGACCTTTAATGGTGTTTCGTTGAAATACCTTATTGAAAAGCATGGAACACCTTTACGAATCATGTATCTACCGAAGATTGGGGATCAGATTAAAAAAGCGCGAAACCTCTTTAAACGGGCCATTAAGAAGAATAATTACTCAGGTAAATACCACTATTGCTATTGCACGAAATGCAATCACTTTAACCATGTAGTGAAAGAAGCCCTGAAGCATAAGGTGAATCTAGAAACCTCCTCAGCTTTTGACATTGACCTTATCATCTACCTCTATAAAGAAGGAAAGGTGGACAAAGACCGTCCAGTAGTTCATAATGGGTATAAGACAGAAAGCTATTTAGACAAGATTCTTGAACTCTATGATTTAGGTTTTCATGAGCTTATTATAGTCATGGATAGCACCTTCGAGGTTGATCGCTTGATTGCCAAAGTAGGAAAACGCAAGATCCAGATTGGTCTGCGTATGGCCATTGATGAAGAACCACAAAGTGCTTATTACACCAGTCGCTTAGGCATCCGTCCTACGGAGATACTAGATGTGTATAAGAATCAGGTCAAGAAATGTAAGAACCTAAAGTTGGTTATGCTTCACTTCTTCGTGGACTCCGGGATTAAGGACAACATTTATTACTGGGGTGAATTCCAGAAAGCGATGACAGTCTATGCCAATCTGAAAAGAGAGTGTGACACATTATACTCTATCAATCTTGGCGGAGGATTTCCAATACGTAATCATCTCGGATTCGAATATGACTATGAAGGGATTATCAATGAAATCATTAGGACTATTGCTGACATATGTGAGCATGAGTCAGTAGATGAACCAGATATTTATACTGAGTTTGGGAAATTCACGGTAGGTGAAAGTGGTGCCATCATCTTTAAGGTATTAGAACAGAAGCAGCAGAACGATGCTGAGCGCTGGTACATCATAGATAATAGCTTAATGAATACCATCCCAGACGCGTGGTCCATTCACGAGAAATTCATTCTGTTGCCCATCAATAAGTGGAATAACAGCTATACACGCGTTAGCATTGGTGGCATAAGCTGTGACCATTCTGACTATTATAATTCAGAGGATTTCAATCAACAGATTGTTCTTCCTGAATATAAAGACACAGATCCTGAACCTTTATATATAGGCTTCTTCCATACTGGAGCATATCAAGA
>CALFHF010000054.1 GCA_937875855.1 uncultured Flavobacteriales bacterium | reverse complement strand
CTTGCGGGATCACGGTGCCATGGAGGGAGCATTTCGTTTTCTTCCAATAGACAATAGGATAGGTTGTAGCCCAAATATAGGTGAGGCACTAGGTGGCATGCCAGTATATCGCTATTAACTTGTCAACATCAGACTTTGTTTAATTAGAAAAGACCTAGAGAACATAAGCTGTTCCTAGGTGTAATGACCTCTCAATGAGTCCTTTGTAGAGGATTGAGCTTTTGTATTAAAGCCTTCCAAGGTTCCTCAGCATAAAGGAGCTCTTGCATGAATCCACCCTCTCCTTGACCTTGACCACGAGACAGGGCACCAAGGATAAGTGCATTGAACCAAGATAATCCCATTAAAGGTGATAGCATACGTCCCATCTTCATGTCTGAAGCTATGGTCCGTTCTAGTTCCATCCCATACCAAACTCCAGCTTCTTCCAAGTTATACACTCCAGAGATAATTCCTGCAATGCTAGTTGCGGCAAGTCTAGCTGAGCACAGGGCTTGCGGAATTCCATTCGCTGATATAAGATCGATGAGGCCCCCTGAATCCCCACAGAGGAAAACTCCCTCAGCGTATTTCTTTCGCTTGATAGTAGCTAGATGCAAGGACTGGCCTATTGGAGCTGATTCCATCACAGCATTTTCAAATCGTTTGGCTAAAGCTGAATCCTGCGCAAAGCAAACCGCCATGACCTCTCTGAGATTGAGGTCTTTACGTTTTACTAAGTCTTTTCTGAGAACCACATTTACATTGCAACTTCCATCACCCAGAGGAGCGATATAGAAACCGCCTGGCATTGTGTCTTTACGGAGGTAGAGCTCACATCTGTCCTTCTTCAGTCCTTTTACACCTGAATAATATGCTCGCAGTCCTATGGCTGTGTGTCGTTCTGCTTCCTTGTCTTTAAGGCCAATGCTTTTGATTAAACGATTATGACTCCCTGCCGCTAAGACAATGAATGAAGTTCTGAATGAGATTCCATTCCTTGTTTTGACCTCATACCCTTGTTGTTTCTTTTCAATGTGCTTTACATGCTCTCCGTCTATGGCTGAACAAAAGGGCTTCGAACTGGCCTCATTCCACAGCAATTCATCTAGTTCTTTTCTTCTTACGGCAAAGGAAGAAGCCTGCTCACCATCTTTCTCTAATGCGTGATAAGGAATGTCCAAGACTTCATTGTTTTCAATCTTGAGCAATGTTCCCCAAATATCTTGATAGGAAGGGAGCTTTTCGATTTCTTTAATTAAACGGGCATCAGCAAGGTTGAGTTCTCGAATAGCCTTGCTTGTCAGGATATCTGCACAGGCTTTGTCCCTAGGAAATTTCTCTGATTCAAGAATCAAATGTTGAATTCCGGCTGAACTTAGATGTATGCTGCAGACTGTGCCTGATGGTCCACCACCTACTATGATTACTGGAAAATCCATGGTCTAAATGTACAGGCAAGAAATTGAAAATGAATACGAAGAAAGGTTAGATTAAGCCTTCGGTTCTTCAGAGATGAATGAAAATGAGGAAATCAGAAGGCTAGAGTCGGGATATTGATAGGAGATCGATTCTCTTTGATTCTGAAGGAACCATTGGACTAATTCATTGCTATAGCGCTGTAGCTCAGGAAGGTCAGCTTTATTAAAACTTAAGTTGACTTCATCCATGCGAACAATGGAGAGTTTTCCTTTGTCTTCAATGTGTTTCTCACATTTGATATGAAACGTATGCTTTTTAACAGCCCTGAGAATTCGAATATGGTTTTCAAGTCTCACGGTTTTGAATAGACGCACTGTCTAGTTTGGTTTGAGGTAATGCTGAATTAGAAACCAATGTCAATAAGCACTAATGGAATAATGGATGCGGATAGCATCTTTGCTGAATCTAGTGCTATATCAATCCGCAAAATGAAGAGCAGAGCAAAAGACCAAAAAAGCAGAAAAACGCCCAAAAGAGCCGTTGGAGATTCATTTCTATCATGAATCTTCAACGTTAAGTGAACTTTGACTGAGATTTTTTTGGTCAAAAGAATCCTCCAACCCCTTGAAAAACAATAAGATATTAGATAGTGTAAATCATACACACTGATAAATAATAGTCTGTTTAGTCCTTTCTTATAGTCGTCATTCCATACTTTTGCGCTCCTGAATCCAAAGTACTATAACATGCCTCAGAACATGCCTCAGCACATTGATGCTTCAAAGCAACAAGATCTAGGATATCTAGGTTTTCCTTCTTCACTTAAATCGCACTTCAACCTCGACCCCGATAGACTGACCCAGATTAGTCTCGAAAAAGGTATGGGCAAGCTCACCGATAATGGCACGTTAGCCATCAATACGGGTGCATTTACTGGTCGGTCACCCAAGGATAGATATTTGGTCAAAGATCAAGTGACTGCAGAACATGTGTGGTGGGGAGATGTGAATATCCCTTTCGACTCTGGGAAATTTCAGGCATTAAAAAAGAAATTGATTGCCTATTTAAGTGATAAGGAAGTGTATGTGAGTGATGCACATGCTTGTGCACATCCAAAGTATACATTGAATGTAAGAGTAGTGGCAGAGCTTTCTTGGTCAAGTCTGTTCGCTTACAATATGTTCCTTAGGCCTGATGGAAAGGATTTAGAGAAATTCAAGGCTGATTGGCATGTCATCTGTGCACCTGGGTTCAAGGCTGATCCGGCATTAGATGGAACCAGACAAGAAAATTTCGCTATAGTCGATTTTTCAGAGAAAACCATCATTATAGGTGGTACTGGCTATACAGGAGAGATTAAAAAAGGAATTTTCTCTGTGTTGAATTTTATTCTGCCTCATGACCATAAGGTGCTTTCTATGCATTGTTCGGCCAATGTCGGAATGGAGGGAGATACAGCTGTATTCTTTGGCCTTTCAGGCACAGGTAAAACCACGCTTTCATCAGATCCTGAGCGCAGACTTATAGGAGATGATGAGCATGGCTGGGCCGGTGATACTGTATTCAATTTCGAAGGAGGTTGCTACGCGAAGACAATAAATCTGAATCCAGAAGGAGAGCCTCAGATTTTTAATGCTATTAAGCCAGGAGCCTTATTAGAGAACGTTGGATTCAAGGAAGGGACTAACGAAGTGGATTATGCGGCTACCGAAATCACGGAGAATACCCGTGTGAGCTACCCTATCTTCCATATTGATAATATTATGGAACCTTCCATTGGGAAGAACGTGAAGAACATTTTCTTCTTGACTGCTGATGCCTTTGGGACCTTACCACCTATTTCTCGATTGACAAAAGGTCAAGCAATGTATTATTTCATCTCAGGCTATACAGCTAAAGTAGCTGGAACTGAAGCTGGGGTGACTGAGCCAGTGGCCGTGTTCTCTGCATGTTTTGGTGCGCCATTTATGCCATTACACCCGACAGTTTATGCTGAGATGTTAGGTAAGAAGATGGAAGGAGATAAGCTGAATGTATGGCTGATTAACACAGGCTGGAGCGGAGGTCCTTATGGAGTAGGGAGTAGAATCAAATTACGCTACACGCGTTCGATGATTTCTGCAGCTATTGAAGGAGATCTTTCTGCGGTTGAGTATAAAACGCATCCTATTTTCGGATTGGATGTGCCGGTTAGCTGTCCTGAAGTGCCAACAGAGATGCTGGATCCCAGGAACACCTGGGCCGATAAGACTGCGTATGATAGGCAAGCTCAAGATTTAGCTGATCGCTTCGCTAAGAACTTTGAGAAATTCAAGGAATATGCGAGCGAAGAAATTCTTTCCGCTGCCCCTATATGTAGCGTTCAGTCTTAAGCCCATCTATTATTTTAGACATTTAGGTAGTGCTAAATGTCCATTGAGCGGGTATATTCAAGAATTCGTCCAAAGATCATCTAAACATGTAACCTTTACTCTATTTGCCCGTAAAACAAGGCTAGAGGAGGAGGATTAGTGAAGAGGAGAATTATCATACTTGTTTCGTTCATGTTGGCTATAGCCCAAGTGAATGCTCAATGCCCCCAATTTTATAATTTCTACGGAGTCGCCAGCAATGCGCCCTATTGGTACAGTTGTTCTGGGAATAACTTCAATCTGAATATTCAGTCTCCTAACAGTGTTGGACCATATACCATTGACTGGGGTGATGGAAGTCCAATATCAATTGGTTCAGTCTGGGATCCGCCTACTTCTGTTACCCATCTTTATACCGCTACAGTAGACACCTTTATAGTAGAGATTACTCAGGCTTCTACAGGATGTGTAATCCAAGGGGTTGTGGTCATGGAAGAAGCTTCGAGTGCATCCATTCAAATTCCTATAGGCGGCCTCACGCAAGCTTGCGCTCCTCAAGACATGGAATTTATCAATTCTAGTACGAATGTCTCAGAGAACACAATGTTCATCTGGGATTTCGGAGATGGTAGTCCACCATTGACCTTTGACTATACGAATTGGAATCAGACCATAACACATACCTATCAAGAAAATACCGTGGATTGCGAGACAGTGGTTACGTTAGCCGCGGGAAACTATTGTAATACAGTTCAAGGAGGAAACAGCACGGCCACTTTCAATCCCATACGAATTTGGGACTATGATATTGCTGCCATCACGCCATCTGATTATGTCCTTTGCTGGCCTGATAACACAGTGACTTATGTGAATACCACGGAGAAGAACTGTTATTTCCAAGGGAATATCGCCCAGCGTTATGAGTACTGGAATCTAGGAGATTATTGGGGTCAAGGAACAGATTCTATTATTGATTGGACACCTTGGCCACCTAGTTTTCCTCAGACTGTGAGCTACCCAGGAATAGGGTCATATACAGTGATGATGCTAGACAGTAATTTCTGCGGAATTGACACTGCCTACGTCACCATAAATATCGTTCCGCCACCGACAGCTGGAATTACAGCAGCTGATGACACGATATGTGCAGGTGAATCCATTACCTTTTTAAACGCATCTTCGGCTGAGGCCAATGCGTGGTTGATTAATTATGGAGATGGTTCAGGATGGGGCAATATGGGTTCTAATTCTGCAAATCATACCTTTAATACTTTAGGAGACTATTCAGTAGGATTAGTTGCCTATGTCTCAGGCGCTGGTGCTTCATGTACAGATACGGCTTGGGTAGATGTGCGTGTGCAACCAAGACCAAACGCAGCATTTACGCTGTCCGATTTGGAAGAATGTGATTCATTGAATTATTCCGTAGTAGAATCTTCTATTTCAGCTATTTCTTGGAATTGGAATATGGGCAATGGAAACACCTATGCCATTCAAAATCCGCCTGATCAGAATTATCCGAATGTAGGCAGTTATAATGTCAGTTTGACGGTCATTGCTGCGAATGGATGTACAGATAATACCATACAACAAGTGAATGTCTACGAATCACCAGTGGCTGATTTCAGCACCTTAGATGTGTGTGTTGGAGAGACGGCACAATTCTTTGACGAATCAAGCTCAAACAGCGCTGATACCGTAGTAGCCTGGAATTGGGATTTCGGGGATTCGGGGACAAGTGTGCTTCAGGCCCCTGCGCATTACTACTCTGCCAGCGGCAGTTATAATGTCACTTTACAAGTTACGACAGCACATTGTCAAGCTGATACATTAATTCAGATTGTTGTAGAGACACCTCCAATCACAGATTTCACGGCAAATCAGACTTCGGTGTGTAGTCCACTCTCTGTAGATTTTACAAATGCTTCAAGCGGTGCAGTGACGTATTCTTGGGATTTTGGAGATGGAAATTCAAGCAGTTTAACGGACGTCAGCCATATATTCACGAATAACAGTCTGGCCAGTGCAGTATATACTGTTGTCTTGACTTCTTCGAATGCATTTGGGTGTAGTTCAAATGACAGTCTGGATATCACGGTTTATGGCTTGACCAATGCTTCATTCACTTCTGATGCCACACCAAGTTGCGCGCCTGACGAAGTAAATTTTATAAATACAAGTACAGGGGCCAGCGGATATCAATGGAATTTCGGAGACGGAAGTCTGCTAGCCACAGTGGTTTCACCTTCTCATATCTTCTACAATAACACAGCATTCATTCAATATTATACGACCCAATTGGTCGCTTTTTCAAGTAATGGATGTCATGATACTACCTTTCAAACGATTACATCTTACCCTGAACCAGATTTTCAATTTGATGTCTCGGGTCAGTCAGGATGTATTCCATTGTCAGTGAATTTTCCAACGATAGCAGGAGCAGTGATTTACCAATGGACCTTCGGGGATGGATATACAGCAACAGGACCGGCTCCTGTTCATGTTTATCAGAATCTAACAGACACGGTTCAGCAGTATCCAGTGATGCTTATTGCATCTAATCCATTCGGATGTGTAGATACTTCCTTTAGCTCAATACAGGTCTATCCAAAGCCAGTTGCACAGTTCTCGGCTATTCCATCTACTGGATGTAGCCCGCTAGCAGTGACCTTGAACAACTCTTCTAGCCTTGCTCAAAGCAATCAGTGGATCTATGGAACAGGGGATACGTTACAATTGAATGACCCAAGCCATGGATTTACTTATGTCAATACGAGCGCAGCTCCATTGGCGTATACGCTTAGATTGATAGTCACATCCGCTGAAGGGTGCACAAGCACAGTTACACGACCTATTAACGTATATCCAGAAGTTCATGCTCAATTTAATATGAGCCCTGAAGGCTGTAGCCCATTATCCGTAGTCTTTGATAACAATACAACTGGAGCGTCCTCTCATCTCTGGAATTTTGGGGATGGATTTCAAGGAATTACACATTCGCCAACACATACCTATTACAATCTTGGTCAAGCAGACAGTCTGTTTAATGTACAATTGACCTCTACCTCACAATATGGATGTACCGATACAGATATGGATACAGTAGTGGTACATCCTTTGCCTGTTGCTGATTTCACATTGAGCGAAATTGAAGGCTGCTCCCCGCTCACAGTAAACATCACAGATATGTCTACTGGAGGAGGTACGTACGCTTGGACCTATGGAGATGGATTAATAAGTTACACGACAGCTTTATCCCATGATCATACATATGTGAGCAGCAGCACCATACCTCAGGAACTAGACCTTAACCTCCTGTTAGCAACTGATTTTGGCTGTACTTCAGCTGAGACAATAGAGATTACTGTGTTCCCCCCTGTAAATGCGCTGTTCCAAACTGATGAAGCCCTATGCGCCACGGAGCTTTTTACCTTTTTCAATCAAAGTATTGGAGCTGCCACATATCAATGGAATTTTGGAGATGGGACGGGCAGTTCTTATGTGAATCCGCTGCATTCCTATTCCAATACAAGCGGTGTTAGTCAATATTTTCCAGTGACAATATTAGCCACTTCGCAATACGCGTGTACAGATATATATGAGGACACATTGACGGTACATTCGGCACCTATTGCAGAGATTTATATTGATAGCACTTCTACATGTCACCCACTTTATGTCGATTTTATTAATAATTCAGTGTTCGCTGATTCATACATTTGGGACTATGGGGACGGATCAAATTCAAGTAATGGGGACTCCATTCATTCACATGTATTTACGAACACCTCGTCTTTCTTGGTGGAATATGAGATTGAAATGATTGCAGTGACCGACTTCGGTTGCACAGATACATCTAGCACGTCAGTGCATATGATCCCTAGGCTCGAGTCTAATTTTGCCTTCGTTGATAATGGATGTCATCCATATGCTGTTGACTTAAATAATGGAAGTGAAGGAGCATTGAACTATCAGTGGATTTATAGCGATGGAAGCCAAGATACGATAGCTGATCCGGATCATATATTCTACAACTACGGAATTACGGATGAGAGTTTCTCCATCATGCTGATAGCAAATAGCTATTTCGGTTGTGCAGATACGATGACGCAAGATATAATTGTCTATCCCTTACCAGATGCTGAGTTCGTTGTAACACCGGTCATCCAGGTATTTCCAAACGCTACCGTAGAGATTATGGATAACTCTGTGGCAGGCACTGCATCTTATACTTGGACTTTTGGAGATGGAACGGGGGCAGATTCTTCAGTTATGACGGGCCATACTTATGGAACCTGGGGCTCGTACGAAATCAGTTTATTGATTGATAATGGACATTGTTCAGATTATGAGGTTCAAGCCATAGAAATTCAAGCGCCACAGTCAAGCGCAGACTTTTCAGGAAGTGGTGATGGATGTGCACCTATCACTATAGCATTTGAGAATTTATCTGAATACGGATCGAATTATCTCTGGAATTTCGGAGATGGAGGCGTTTCTCAGAACAATGCTCCTACATACACTTATTACTATCCAGGAACATATACTGTAAGTCTCCTAGTTACTGGTCCTGGAGGAAATTCGATTGCTGTTCATGACACTGTTGTGCATGTATATCCAAATGCTACGGCATATTTCACGGCTAATCCCTTAATAGTAAATACTGGAGACCCAGTGTATTTCTATAATCTATCGAATCAGGCTAATCAATTCCAATGGGATTTCGGGGATGGACAGACCTCTACACAGTTAAGTCCAGTGCATGTTTTTCAAGAAATAGGGAGCTATGATATAACCTTGATAGCCAATAATGAGTACAACTGTCCAGACACGCTTACTGTTGAAGATGCAGTTTTGGTTGATGCGGGAGGATATATTGATTTCCCGAATGCCTTCACACCTGATCCATTAGGAGGTGCGAATGGGGCTTATGACCCCAATATGTTGAATAATGATGTCTTCTTCCCAGTGTTTGATGGAGTAGAGGAGTATCAGCTACAAATCTACAATCGCTGGGGTGAATTGCTCTATGAGAGTGAGGATATACACAGGGGTTGGGATGGATATTATAGAGGAAATCTAGCCCAGCAAGGTGTTTATGTCTGGCGGGCTCAAGTAACCTTCACAGATGGAAAACAAGTTATCAGAGCAGGGGATCTTACATTATTAAGATGAAGAATATAAGTAGAGAATATATGTGTCGATGGGCTATAATGCTTGTCCTTTGCATAGGAAGCCTATCTATGATGGCCAGTCCTGGCGGAGATGAGAAAGAGGAGCGTGTGAAAGGAAAGCACAGACGTTTGCTAGATGAGGCAGAGTTCTTTTACAGCATTCAAGACCATTTTATGTCTCAGAAAATCTATTTCGACCTAGTAGAGTTGTATCCTGACAATGAAGAATTCAATTTCAAGTTGGGTTATTCTTACTTGCATTTGAGAAATCAAGAAAGCAAAGCCATTCCCTATTTAGAACTTGCAGCAAAGGGAGACTATACGCCAGCATTCTATTTCTTAGCCGAAGCGTATCATTTGGATGAGCAGTTCGATAAGGCGCTAGAGGCTATTGAGATATACAGGACCAGACCTGATCATACTTTGAGTCATGCACGAATTGATCTTGCTGAACAAAGGACCCGCACCGCAATGGCTATGCTGGCTCATCCTCTGAATGTGAAAGTGCAAAAGCTGGGTAGTAATGTGAATTCAGAATACCAAGATTACGCTCCAAATATTCATCCTGAGGGGAAATTCCTCTATTTTACTTCACGCAGACCAGGAAGCACTGGGAATTTCACAGATCAAGAAGGAAACTACTTTGAAGACATCTATATCTGCAGGAATGTTGTTGGGTCTTGGACAGCCGCTGAACCGTTGGAAGGACTAGTGAATTCAGATGGTCATGATGCCAATGTAAACTTCTCAGCCAGTGGTAATTCACTGTTGATCTATCGAACACACAGGAATCTATATTCAGGTGACCTATATGTGTCTTCTAAAGGTAAAACGGGATGGGAAGAACCTACAAAATTGAGCCTAGCCATTAACACAGATGAATATCACGAACCTAGTGCGGCTTTTTCGCCAGATGAAACGGAAATTTATGTCGTCTCAGATCGACCTGGAGGTTTCGGAGGTAAGGATATCTATCTGCTAAGGAAATTACCCAATGGGCAATGGTCGGAGCCAGAGAATCTTGGACGTGAAATCAACTCGGCCTTTGATGAGGATGCACCCTTCATGAGCATAGACGGACATACATTATTCTTCTCATCTATGGGGCATGACGCCATAGGAGGATATGATGTGTTCAGGTCCAAGAGGAAGAAAGATGCAGATTGGTCTACACCAGATCACTTAGGATACCCAATTAACACAGTGCATGATGACATTTATTTCTCAGTCACAGCTGATGGGAAAAGAGGGTTTCTTTCCTCGTCTCGTGAACAGAACATGGACATCTATGAAATAGACATGCTCTTCGAAGAGGAGGACCTAGTTGTGATAAAAGGACTGGTTACTGGTCGATATTCGGGGCTTCCGGTGAATGCTAAGTTGAGCTTTGTAGATGTAAAGACTGGTGAAAAGTTTACATCAGTGATTACGAATACATTGACAGGAAAATACGTTGCCGCAGTGATGCCGGACAGAAAATACAGAGTAATTGTAGACGCCATGGGCTTCAAGGAGTACTCAGATAAGTTTGAAGTCAAGGTAAATGAGAAAGGAGAATTTAAAGCAGAATTGAAAGATATTGAGTTAGACAAATACTAAGTTTTTATGAGTTATAAGGTCATATTATGTCTATTTGGGCTATTGATATGTATGACTTTTCAAGGACAAGATTATCAATTCACGCAGTTCTATGCAGCTCCAGTGAACCTGAACCCAGCGTTTACAGGGAATACAGCACAGAGCAGGTTCGTGATGAATTATCGAAATCAGTGGACAGCAATTCCGGGTGGCTTCGTAACGTATAATGTCACCTATGAGCAATTTATTCCGCAGATAAAAAGCGGTATAGGAATTCTATTGAATCATGATCGCGCAGGGAGTGGAAATCTGGGGTATACCAGTATATTGGGTCTGTACAGCTATGAATTCCAATTAAATCACGATCTATACATCAGGCCAGGAGTGAGTTTTGGTAGGAGCTTCCGTACTTTAAATATGAATGAACTGGTCTTCGGTGATCAGCTTGTAAGACCTGATGGGTCTTCATCCATTGAGTCCCTAAGACCCCCAAATAGTGCCTTTTTTGATGTAGGATCAGGACTTTTAATGTATTCCCATAATTATTGGATTGGAGCATCGGTCGGGCATATCAATAAGCCAAACGAATCTGTGTTAGGAGCTGAAGCAGGAGTACCCATAAAGTTCTCGGCTCATGGAGGATACCGTCACATGATTAGAAAGAAGACGAATACTGGAGGAATGCACTCAACATTGGCAGCATTTAACTACAAGGCACAAGAAAATTACGATCAATTTGACATTGGGGTTTACTATGAATACAGTCCTGTTGTGTTTGGCCTTTGGTACCGAGGCTTGCCAGGGGTTAAGAAAAACGGATATGGAGTCATAAATCAGGATGCACTTGCTTTGCTTTTTGGGTATGAGATTAAGAAGCTGAAGTTCGGTTACAGTTATGACATAACTATAAGTCCATTAATCACAAGTTCAGCGGGGTCACATGAGGTCTCTTTCATCTATGAATTTGCTGATCCTCGCAATAATAAGTACAGCAAGCGAAAGGGAATCATCCCATGTGCTAGGTTCTGAGAAGCTAGTATTTCGTGCTGTTTTCAACGGTTCAGCGTTAGCTTGAAAAAGTGCTGAGAGGGGTTATGAATAAATTAATCCCGTTATTAGCTTTTAGCTAATGCATACATCCTCTGGACCATTCTAAGATATCAGAACATATAGAGAAAGAGCTTTCCGACTTCCGGGCTGAGGAATCAGCTCAAGGAGCTAAGGAGGTTTGGGCTTGGTCAGGAAAGCTAGAATCTGCTCATGTGCATGCTATTACCCAAGAATTAGAAACGCTCTTGATGGGCGTTGGAGCTTCTAAGCAAAGCTTGAAAAGAACATTCACCATACTTATCGAGGGATTACAAAATGCATTGACCCATAGTCTTCACTCTGGAGATCGTCCGTATTATGGACTAAGCATTGCCTATTTGAATGCACAAGTCGATATGCTCATCTTAAGTCTGGCCGATGGTAGACATGTGGAGAAAGTAAAAGGATTGGTAAAAGATCTCAATTCCTTGCCGGCCGATGAGCTCAAGGAGCATTATAGAATGACGATGAACAATGGTAAGATGTCTGAGAAAGGAGGGGCAGGACTTGGCTTGATTACCATGGTTATGCGCTCTAAGGACGGAATGCACATAAAATCACATGTAATAGAAGGAGAAACTCACTTACTGTCAAGCAAGCTCTCAGCTTCCTGAAGTCATTTTATCTTGCAGAGCAAGCATCTTAATTAGCCCAACAGCCGCTTCTGTTCCTTTATTTCCATATTTACCGCCTGATCTAGCGCGTGATTGCTCTATGTTGTTATCAGTCAATACACAGAAGATACATGGTCTAGCATAGCTAAGGCCCACATTCAAAATCCCTTGACTAGCGGCTTGGCATACATAGTCGAAATGTGCGGTTTCTCCACGAATCACGTTACCTATACAGATAACCCCATCAGCATCTAAGTGTTCGAACGCCCATTGAGCGCCCATAGGAAGCTCAAAGCTACCAGGGACATGATGAATGTGAATAGTGGAATCAGGAAGATGCTTGTCTAGGACTTCCTCAGCTCCTTTTTGAAGTCCAGAGGTAATCTCTTCATTCCATTCAGAGACCACAAGAACAATGTTCAGGCCTTTCCTTACTTGGACGCCTTGTATATCGTATGCAGAAAGATTCGCGGCAGCCGTGGCCATGATTAGCTTTTAGCAGCAGCGCGAGCGATGTACTTATCTATTTCACGACCAATGCTTGACTCAGGAAATTCCTTCTTGATACGCTCATAAGATTCTAATGCTTCTGAGTAATCACCAAGAGATTCTTGAGCAATCCCAAGTTTCTTGAGGAATATTGGGGTGGTGAATGCATTCGGGGTATGATTCGCTGCTTTCTCGAAATAAGAGATGGCTGTGCTTACATCTCCTGTTTCCACATAGGCATCACCTAGCGCTCCAAGACGTTCACTCTCCAGCATCATGTCATCGAAAGATGTTCCTTCGAACATATTGATGGCGCTTTGGAAATCACCAGTACTCATGTAGCAAGCGCCAGCATAGTGCTTTGCAAGTTTAGCAGCGTCAGTACCTCCGAAATCATCTATGATTTGCAAGAAGCCAGGGTTTCCATTGGGGTCGCCATTCAAGGCAAGGTTTAATGAATCGTTGGCAAAATATTGTTGAGCTTTCCACATTAATTGAGCCGCCTCATCTGATTTAGGCTCTTGGATGAACTTCATGTATGCAAAGTAGGCCAACAGTACCCCAATGATCACAATAAGTGCAATAGTAATCTTCTTCCCGTTCTCATTGATGAAGTGCTCAGTCTTGCTGTACGCTTGAGCGACATCGACTAGGGTCTCTTCTGATTTCTTCTCGGCCATGCTTCTAAAAAATTTCGTGCAAAAATAGGCTTTTTTCATCTGAATGTGTTAAGTACAGGCCAGCATTGCAATTGTATTTTTGTTCCAGAAATGAGCATTTACTTACACACACTCCATTTAGACCGTTTCAAGAACCACCTTTCTCAGGTGTATGGCTTCTCTGAAGGGCTGAATTGTATCACTGGGGCTAATGGGAGTGGGAAGACAAATATTCTTGAAGCCATCTACTATCTGAGCTATTGTAAAGGCTATTTCAATATGCAAGACGCTCAGAATATCATGCATGGTGAGGATTATTTTGTGGTCAGAGGGGATTTTGAGAAGGACGAGACTCCTGTTAAGCTTACATGTTCTGTCCAAAAAGGGCAGCGAAAACGTTTTAAAAGGGACGAGAAAGAATATGAGCGATTGGCTGATCATATTGGGCATTTCCCTTCGGTTATTATTTCTCCTTCTGATGCGGATCTTATTCGCGAGGGCAGTGAGGAGCGCAGGAAATTCATGGATCTGGTCATTTCCATAGATGATAGACGGTATCTGCAAGATTTATTGGATTACAACAAGGCCTTAGCTCAGCGTAATAACCTTCTCAAGTATTTTTCAGAGAACAGAACACATGATGAGGTGCAGCTCTCTATTTGGAATGAGAAGTTAAGTGGATATGGAAAAAGGATTCATGCAACGCGAAAGACCTTTTTTGAAGAATTCAGGCCTATTTTCCAATCTTTACAGTCTGAGGTGAGTCAAGGTAAGGATCAAGCCGACATCGTATATCGATCTCAGTTGAATGATGGTGATATGCTGAATTTGCTCCAAGGAAAAGCTCAAGAAGAGCGTATGCGCCTTCATACTTTAGTGGGCACGCATAAAGATGATATGCTCATGACAATTGATGGGCATCCAGTCAAGAAATTTGGGTCTCAAGGACAACAGAAGTCTTTTTTGATTGCATTAAAATTAGCCAAATTCCAGTTTATTATGAAGAAGACAGGGGTGAAGCCATTGTTGCTCTTGGATGACATCTTCGATAAGATTGATGATGAACGGGTGGCTTATCTTGTCAAATTGGTAAGTAACGATACTTTTGGGCAGATTTTCATTACTGATACCAGTCAGGAAAGATTAGATAGAATTCTTGCTGATTCTGGTATTCCATATGAATGCATTGCTATGAACCCAGTAAACGCTGTACTTGTCACGAACTAAGAACGATATGAGCTTGGGTGATGCTATCACCCATTATTTAAAGCGTAATCGCCTTTTCGGACGTTACCTAGAGGAAGAGGTGCGAGCAGCCTGGCCTGAAGTGATGGGAATTGTCATAGCGAATCACACGAAAGACCTTCAAATCGAGAAAGGTGTTTTACTCGTTAAGTTAGATTCTGCGGTTCTTCGAACAGAGTTGGAAATGGGGCGCGAGTTAATCGTAAGAAGATTGAATGAAAAGGTTGGATATCAGGTCCTTAATTCAATTCGCTTTGCCTGAGTGAAGGTTGGAGTCCTATTGTTATTTGTATCCTTACCTCACCAAACATTAAATATATAATCATGCTAAAAGAGTTCAGGAGTTTTATAATGACAGGTAATGTCGTGGAGTTTGCAGTTGCTGTAATCCTGGCGGGAGCGGTTGGATTGGTAGTAACTGGTTTTATTGCTGATATCGTCATGCCGGTGGTTGGTCATTTCGCTGGAGGGGTTGATTTTTCTGACCTGAAGGTAGTTTTGACCGAAGCGGTTAAAGCTGCAGATGGTTCAGTAACCACACCTGAGAATGCTATCAGATGGGGAGCATGGGTGAACGCAATTTTCAATTTATTGACCGTTGGTTTTGTCTTGTTCTTGATTGTCAGAGCGTATAACAAAGCAAAGAAACCAGCACCAGCACCTGCGTCTGCTGGACCGTCTGAAATCGATCTGTTAAAGGAGATCAGAGATGCGCTAAAAAAGTAATTGCTCTGCAATGAGTATAAAAAAAGGTCGGCTCTCAGAGCCGACCTTTTTTATTGAAATTCGATTGAATTAAAGTGTCAAGAATTATCTCCGTCTAATATTCTTCCTAGGCTTCCAAGAACACTTCCTTCTCCCTTAGAACTACCTCCGTGTTTCGGGGCGTGCATAAGAACTCTATCAGCTAATCTAGAGAAGGGAAGACTTTGTAGATATACGGTTCCTTTTCCTTGCAGCGTAGCGAGGAACATTCCCTCACCACCAAAGACCATAGAACGCAGATTTCCTGCACGTTCAATGTCATACTCTATTCCTGGTCCGAAGCCTACGATGCAACCCGTATCGACTCTAAGTTTATCTCCATTCAGTTCTTTCTTGACAATGGTTCCCCCTGCATGCAAGAAAGCAAGACCATCCCCTTTTAACTTCTGAAGAATGAATCCTTCACCACCAAAGAATCCAGTTCCAAATTTCTTAGTGAATGCAATACTTACTTCTGTGCCAAGAGCAGCGCAGAGAAAAGCATCCTTCTGACAGAAAATCTCTCCACCTAGTTGCTTCAAGTCTAAAGGCACTATTTTACCAGGATACGGAGCAGCAAAACTTACTTCTCTACGTTGATTGGAATCATTGGTGAAATGAGTCATGAATATAGACTCGCCTGTCAGTACACGTTTTCCTACGTCCATGATTTTCCCGAAGAAGCCTTGTTCAGGCTTTGAACCATCTCCAGTGCGAGAACTGAAGCTGATTCCGTCCTCCATCCAGTTCATTCCACCTGCTTCGGCAATAACAGTTTCCTTAGGGTCCAGCGTAATGGCCACAACTTGCATGTCATCACCGTGTATGTGGTAATCTAGTTCATGAGAAATCATGTCGAATAGGGTTTAAAGTCTTCGATTTAATTCTTAACGATGACTCCGCAAGCTACACGGGCACCGGCATTTCCTGAAGGTTGAGAAGTACAATCATCTTCTCCAGCATGAATAATTACAGTTTTTCCTAAGATGTCTTTAACTGGGTCCCCGCATCCGATGCACCATAAGTCAGTTTTGAATTCAATCGTTGCAACCCCATCCTTATCTGCTTCGAAGTTTCCTATATCACCTCGGTGAAAAGGAGCTACGCCCCATTTTCCGTGAGCTTCATTGGTAGGATTCCAGTGACCTCCTGCCGAACTTGCGTCATCGGCCGAGCAATCGCCTGTCTCGTGCAAGTGAATTCCATGTTTTCCTTGGGTCAAGTTTTCAAAATTTCCAGAGATGAGAACTTTACCACTCTGTTCGAAGATTCTCAATTGCGCTTTAACCTTTCCATTTCCTTTAGGGCTCAAGGCTAAATCAATAGTAGTTGATTCTACTACTTCATCGGTCTTTTCAGGAGTTGAATTACAGGCAAACAAAAGACTGGCCGCAGCTAGGTATATAAGATTGGTTTTCATGATGACGGATGTGATTTTAGTTTAAAGGTAAAAATCAAGCTGGATTTAAGAGCTCTGATTCTGCAATGCTTTGGTATAAATTAGCTTTGGTCTGTTCAGTAATAGAAACCAGCGGAAGACGAACATACTTCTCGCAGATGTTCAAATAGCTGAGTGCTTCCTTGATCCCAGCAGGATTTCCATCAACAAAGAGCAAGTCTATGGTCTTAATCATCCTCATATGAATAGGCCGGGCTTCCGTAAATTTCCCATCTAATGCCAAGTGCACCATATCAGAGAATGATTCAGGAAAAGCATTTCCTACGACTGAAATAACCCCTCTCGCTCCACATGCAATCAATGGAAAGGCAAAAGCATCATCACCACTTAGCACTTGAAAATCTTCAGGAGCATCATGAATGAGATGCATAATCTGAGACATGTTGCCTGACGCTTCTTTCACGGCAATGACGTTCTTACATTCTTTAGCGATACGTATAGTGGTCTCAGCCGTTACGTTGGAAGCAGTTCTTCCTGGTACGTTGTAAAGGATGATTGGCAAAGGAGATACTTTATCAATGGCTTTGTAATGCTGAAATATGCCTTCCTGAGTAGGCTTGTTATAGCCAGGACTAGCAGTAAGTATAGCAGAAACTCCTTTCAAATCGGTGCTCTTTATCTCCTCACATAAAGCTGCGGTATCATTTCCAGCTAAGCCAAGGATGATAGGAAGTCGTCCATTATTCACTTCAATAATGAAATCGAGTGTGGCTCTTTTCTCTTTGTCGCTAAGTGTTGGAGTTTCTCCAGTAGTTCCTTGCACCACAAGATAATCTACGCCCCCCTTAATGAGGTATTCTGTAAGTTTCTGGAGACCTACGAAATCCACCTGACCATTTTTCTGGAAAGGGGTGACCATGGCTACTCCTAGGCCGCTGAGATCAAGCAATTTTTGAACTTTCATGATTTATAGTGCTCAATAGATTAATTAGCCTTGAAAAGTACTGGTCCAAAGTGGAATCTAATCTCATGGGTAGGATGAGATCATAGGACTCGTTTTCAGGCTCTCTTCCTATCTTGAAACGCGCAGTACTTCGCTCAAGTATATTGGTTAAAGGTCTTGCTTTTCCATCACTTAGGTCAATAAGTATGTCAAAGTCAGTGGTGCAGAATGTCTTCACCGCCAATCCTTTCGGATAGCCATGCCAATTCAAGTTCTTCTTTGTGAAATAGTCACTTTGCAATATATGGCCATGGTAACGCGGAGCCTCTTTTTCCGAAATAAAGGCCAGAGCAAGTGTCTTTCGTGTGCCAAAGGTCTTTATAATCTTCTCTGCAAATTGCTTCACTAGAATGAACGTTGCTTCATCTTTGGAATGGTAGAGGAAGCCTATGGATCTTGCATGGTGAAAATTAACCACGACAGGATCTCTAGGTCTTGCTCCTTCTCGTTTCATTCGTTGAGCACTGAAATGGTTCTTTATTTTATCCCAAAATGGCATCTTCTCGTTCAATGAGTGCGATGAATTCATCTTCATTCAATATGCTTATTCCCAGTTCTTGGGCTTTCGCTAATTTACTGGGTCCCATGTTCTCTCCGGCAATTACGTAGTCAGTTTTTTTGGAGATACTTCCAACATTCTTTCCTCCATGTGATTCTATAGTCTGCTTTAGCTCGTCTCTACTAAATTTACTGAAGACTCCAGAAACTACGAAATTCTTTCCTATTAAAGCATGGGAGGCCAACACCTTTTCCTCAGATGAATCTAGCTCTAAAGTTAGTCCAGCTGCTTTGAGTTTATCAATGAGCTGCAAATTTTCAGGAGAAGAGGCGAATTGAATGACACTCTGTGCTATTACTTCTCCTATCTCGTCAACATTCACTAAAACTTCCTTTTCTGCAACTAGAAGCGCATCTATGTTCTTGAAGTGATGCGCCAGTTTCTTCGCGACAGTTTCTCCTACATGTCTGATTCCCAATGCAAAAAGTACCCTTTGAAAAGGAATTTTTTTCGATTTTTCAATTCCCTCAAGCAGATTGTATACTGATTTCTCAGCCATGCGATCTAAAGGAAGGAGCTCTTCTTTTTTCAATGAATATAAGTCCGCGATGCCATGAAGGAGGCCTACTTGGAATAACTGGTCTATGGTCTCTGGGCCAATTCCTTCTATGTCCATTGCCCTTCTAGAGATGAAATGCTCCATGGCTCCCTTAATCTGAGGAGGACAAACAGCTGAATTCACACAATAGTGTTGTGCTTCTCCATCCTTTCTTTCTAATGGATGGTTGCACTCAGGACAGTTCTGGATAAAGATTACGGCTTGAGCATTCGCATTACGCATGGACTCTATAACACCTGTTACCTTAGGGATAATCTCGCCTCCTTTTTCTACATAGACATGATCTCCTAGGTGCAGTCCCAGCTTCTCTATTTGATCTGCATTATGCAGAGAAGCCCTTTTGACCATGGTGCCAGCGAGCAATACAGGTTTTAAATTAGCTACGGGAGTGATGGCACCTGTGCGTCCTACTTGATACGTCACTTTCTCAAGCACCGTGCTTACTTGTTCAGCCTTAAATTTATACGCAATAGCCCAGCGCGGAGACTTGGCTGTATATCCAAGCTCTTCCTGATAATGGAAAGAATTCACTTTAATCACGATTCCATCTATCTCGAAAGGCAGTTCATGCCTTGCTTCAGCCCAGTGATGAATGAAGTCCATAATCTCCTCTTCATTGGAACATAGTTCTATATATCTTCCTTGTTCATAGGGAGTTTTGAATCCCCAGGAATGAGCTTTCTTGATGCTGCTCAAATGATCTTCAGCAATGGGTGATTCAGCATATACGCCATACAACATAGTATCTAGTCCACGTTTGCTTACTTCCTTACTGTCTTGAAGTTTTAGGCTTCCTGATGCTGTGTTTCTAGGATTCATATAAGGTTCCTCACCGGCCTCTACTTTCGCTTCATTCAATGCCGCGAAGTGATCTTTAGGGAGGAATATTTCTCCTCTAATCTCAAAATCCTTTGGAAAATCATTCCCATGCAGGCTCAATGGAACAGAGCGAATGGTGCGGACATTGGCGGTGATTTCTTCACCACGTGTTCCATCTCCTCTAGTCACCGCTTGGAAGAGTTCTCCATTCACATATCGAATGCCTATGGCTACACCGTCATATTTCAACTCGCACACGACTTGGGCATCTTGGCCTAGCCCTTTAGTTACTCGGTCCATCCATTCTTTTATTTCCTCTTCATTATAGGAATTAGAAAGTGAAAGCATTGGGTATCTGTGCTCAATAGAATTGAAGTCCTTAGTGACTTCACCACCAACGCGTTTGGTGGGAGAATTAGATGAAATAAGCAAAGGAAACTTGGACTCAAGTTCTATGAGTTCCTTCAGCATCATATCATAGACCATGTCACTTATGATCGGCTGATCTAGGACATAATAACGGTGATTATGTTCGTTAATCTCCTTGCGAAGTTTCGCAATACGTAATTCGGCTTGAGTACTATCCATAATGCTTGTGGGAAACAAAGGTATGAATCATGTTCATCCTTTCACAGCGCGTATGAAACGGTCTTTTCCGTAAATGTCCTTTCTAGGTGTATTGCATTCATAGCCATTGGACTTTAAAAGTTCTATGGTCTCTTTTCCCAATGCTTCATTAATCTCTAGAAAGAGTAGTCCGTTTTTCTTTAAGCGAGATTGAGAAAAAGAAATAAGCCCTTCATAACTCTGCAATGGCCTATCATCTGGAATAAATAAAGCAAGGTCAGGTTCGTGATCTAAAACTCGACTTTCCATAAATACTTTCTCTTTCTCAGTGATGTACGGAGGATTGCAGACAATCATATCGAATTGAGGATACTCAGCGGAGGGCTCATGCATGTTATCTTGATGGAAAATCACATTGCATTCTAGTTTTTCTGCATTGGCTTTGGCAAGAATTAATGCTTCCTCGCTCAAATCCATAGCGTGAACTTCAGCGCTAGGAATACCATGAGCAAGGCTAATGGCTATGCAGCCGCTGCCTGTTCCTACATCTAATAAGGTGATGTCCTCTGCGCGTTCTTCAAGAATGTATTGAATCAGTTCTTCTGTCTCAGGTCTGGGAATTAATGCGCTTTCATTGATTAAGAATCTTAATCCCATAAAATCACATTCACCAAGGATATATTGAATAGGTCGTTGCTTCTTCAATTCCTTGATGATATGCAAGGCTTTTAGGATTTCAGATTCAGTCAAACGCGTCTCGTCTAAAAGCAAGAGATCTCTGGATTGAAGTCCAAGTGCTTCAAGGCAAAGCATTCGAAAGAGTGGGCGCCATTCTTCCTTTTCTATGTTCGCTTGGCCCATACTTTTCTCGAAAAAAGTTCGAAGCGTGGAGAGCTTATTGTCCTTCAATTGCATGTGCGCAAAGGTATACGCACGTATCTTCGGGGCCATGGCCGAAGTGCGATATATGGAAAGATGTTTGGATCTAGCAGCAATGGCTTGGCCTTCATGTCGTCCTAATCCTATGGTGGGAGCTGTTTTGGTCAAGGATGAAAAAATTCTTGGCGAAGGATACACCCAAGCTTTTGGGTCTGCTCATGCTGAGGTTATGGCATTGCGAAATGTCCAAGAAAAAGACCTTTCTCAAGCTACGCTCTATGTAAGCCTGGAGCCTTGTGCACATCATGGAAAAACGCCTCCCTGTGTCGATTTGATTATGGAAAAAGGAATAGGAAAAGTGATTATCGCTACACGAGATCCATTTCCTGAAGTTGATGGAAAAGGCATAGAGATTCTGCGTGAAAAGGGAGTGACTGTGGAAGTAGGGCTCATGGAAAAAGAAGCACGTTTTCAGAACAGACGCTTCTTCACCTTTCATGAAAAAAAGAGACCCTATGTCATTTTGAAATGGGCAAGAACCAAAGATGACTTCATTGATTCTGCGCAAGAGCAACACGCTTCCTTGAAAATATCTTCAGCAGTGTCTTCTCAATATGTGCATCGCTGGAGAGCTGAAGAAATGGCGATCCTGGTGGGCGGAGAAACCTATAGAAAGGATAAGCCTTCATTGGATACTCGATTGGCCAATGGGCCTGATCCAAGGCCTATTATTTGGTCAAAGACATTGAAAGAGAAAGACCTTCAAGAGAAACATCAAGGAAAGGCGAGTATTATTTCGGCTGATTCTGTGGAGGGACTTTTAGCCGAGTTGTATGATGCTGGAATTCAATCTCTTTTAGTAGAGGGAGGGGCTAAAGTTCTTCAGGCATTTCTGAAAAGCGGCCATTATGATGAGGTGAGAAGAATCACAGCCGAAATGGAAATAGGTCAAGGAATACAGGGTCCTTCTTGGCTTGATGTCAACAGCACGAGATATCATGTAGGAGCTGATATCTTGGATTGGGAAATCAGGTCTTGATCAGTATTTACTTCGGTAGTAGGCGATGATAAATTCTTTGAACTCACCGTTCTGACTTCCGCTCACACGAGCTTTTACTTTGTTTTTATTGATGATGAAATACTCGATATTCTGAGGGAAATCGTGTTCTGCGTTTTCGAATTTCAAGCGATCGTCTTTGCAATCAACTAACTTAAAGCGAATAGGCAATCCGCTGTTCTGATGCATCACGGTGCCTGTGAAATACCAGTCATCTCCATCTTTTTTCACTTCAATTAATTCCTGAATTTCAGGACTTGGACCAGCGTGACTTGTGACTACTGCTCGGTACACTCCCTTCTCGCCTGAAGTCCATGCTTCGGTGACAGCAGTTCCGGTAGCATCCCATTTTCCCAATAGCCCATTTAAAGCGGGCTCGGGATTCAATGAATCTGGACTGCAAGACAACATCGAAAGAAAAAGGAGAGCAAGGAAGAGCTTTGATTTCATGTCCTAAAGATATGCACCTGCTCGTATAGAGGAATGATTTTTTGGCAGAAATAGATGGTGATAAATTCAATAAACAGCCATAATGACAGTGAGTATTTAAGAATTACACACATAAACGGCCATAATGGCATTAAAAAGAGATTGGTGTTGAGATTGAAGAGGAGGAAGTGCATCCAGATGATGCAAGAACATTAATCAATAAATAATAGAAAACATGGGATACATAATGAAGAGCACTAAAAGACCAACGGGGAATATGCCATACCTCTTTGATGATTTTTTCACCAAGGATTTCTTTGGGATAAACCCAGGTTCATTTACACAGAGAGCTGCAAGTCCGGCAGTGAATATTAAGGAGACGGATGGAGACTTTCAGTTGGAAGTTTCAGCTCCTGGAATGAAGAAAGATGACTTCGTTCTTGAATTGGATAAAAACATGCTGACTATATCAGCAGAGTTCAAGAATGAGAAGGAAGAAAAAGATGAGACAGGAGACTACACACGAAGGGAGTTCAATTATTCAAGCTTCAGCAGAAGCTTCACCTTGCCAGAGGATAAGGTGAATGAGGAGAAGATAGAGGCGACTTATATGGACGGAATCCTTTATGTGACGCTTCCTAAGAAAGAAGTAGAGCTCGTAAAAGAGCAGAAGAAGTTGATTAGCGTGGCGTAATCAGCTTTTAGAATTTGGTTGTTTGGTTTGGTAAAGAGAAAAGCCCGTCAGTTTATCTGACGGGCTTTCTTGATTTAAAATCTTTCTTGCAATCAGTTCAGTTTTTCCAAGGTCTCCAGAAGGAAGCCCCAGAATTTCTGTACAGAACTAATCTGAACTTTTTCATCAGGAGAGTGAGCACCACGTATGTTAGGACCGAAGGAAATCATCTCCATCGTGGGATAATTCGTTCCAAGGATTCCGCACTCAAGCCCAGCATGACATGCATTCACATGAGGTTTCTCATTGAAACGCTTCTCGTATAATTCTCTCATCAAGCTCACAATCTTCGAGTCAGGCTTAGGAGTCCATCCTGGATAATCTCCACTGAATGTCACATCGGCTCCTATTAATTCGAATACGGATTGAATAGCTTTCGCTTCGTCTTCTTTCTCTGAATCTACAGAGCTTCTGGTCAAGCAAAGCACTTGATATTTTCCAGCTTCTGCGAGAATCCTTGCTACGTTATTACTGGTCTGCACAAGGTCTTCTACATCAGGGCTCATGCGATAGATTCCATTCGGACAAGCTTGCACTGCGCGCAGGAACATGCGTTGGAAGGCAGGGTCCATTACTTCGTCAGGCGCATCACATTCTTCACTGCTTAATTCAAGCTCTGGGTCAGTAGTGTTGTGCTCATCAATGATGGCGGATCCTAGGTCTGATAACAGATCATCAAAGGCATCCGCTTGATCAGCAGGAATTCCCACCCAAGCATTGCTCTCCCGTGGAATGGCATTTCTCAGGCTTCCTCCATCTACACCTGAAACTTGAATTCCCATCTCTTCAGCTGCAAGAAGTATGCGATTCATAATCTTATTCGCATTTCCAAGGCCCTTATGAATATCCATTCCACTGTGTCCTCCATTGAGTCCAGTGACTTTTAATTTTCTTCCAGTATATCCTGCTTTGCAGTCCACTTCCTTATACGTTCCTGTAGCGGTGACATCAGTTCCGCCAGCACAGCCTATAGTCAGTTCTCTATCATCCTCCGTATCCAGATTGAGCATGATCTTCGCATCGAGCATTCCTCCTTTAAGTTCAAGCGCACCAGTCATTCCGGTCTCTTCGTCTATGGTGAAAAGAGCTTCTAATGGAGGATGAGGAATATCAGTAGAAGTGAGTAGCGCCATGATAGTCGCAACACCTATTCCGTTATCAGCTCCTAGTGTAGTACCGTCAGCCTTGACCCAATCCCCATTGACTTTCATGCGAATTCCTTCTGTTGCAAAATCGAATGTGGTCTCATTGTTCTTTTGATGAACCATGTCAAGATGACTTTGAAGAACTACGATAGGACTCTTCTCCATGCCCTTTGTTCCGGGCTTCTTGATGATTACGTTTCCTATGTGATCAACAACAGTCGCAAAACCTAGATTCTCACCAAAGGCTTTCATGAAAGCGATTACGCGCTCTTCTTTCTTGGAGGCTCTTGGGATGGCATTTAGATCCGCAAAGTGGTTCCAAAGTGCTTTAGGTTCTAGACTTCTAACTTGATCGCTCATGGCTGTAAATTCATTTTTGAAAGAGCGTGAAAATAGGAAAAGGCCTTGGATTTTTGGAGTTAGTGAGGGGATAAATGAGGATTTTAGTGCTTGGATCAACAGTCAAGAACTGCTCTTTACTCCTGAACTTTCTGTGTACACTAGAACTGAACTCTATGGAATAAGCCGAGACTTCAGGAAGTATGTGCAGCATAAGGAGAGATGGGAAAAACGCCTTTTCCCCGATGGTGATTAGATGCGATATTCACTTGCTAATGAGGAGTACATGCTTAACGAGAAAGAGAATAAAGGAAGATGAGCGTCATAAAAAGTGGAGTCTGGAAAGATTAAAAAGCATCCCGCGTAGAAATAGTCTTCACACCAATCAATTGATCAAAATCATTTCCAATATCACGGTAATACATCAAGATGGTATAGTCGTTCTCTGTCTCATAATACGAACCTTCTATCACACTCACATCAGCTGAGCCATCTTGTTTGCTTCTAACGGCATACATATATTCATAATAACCCTGTTTGAATGGAATGCTGCAGATATACATTCCCTGACTCGCGTTATAGGTCATCTTGTATTTGCGATCTAGTTTGTAATTGGAGAACCCACCTACCACATAAACATCTTTCCCAAGCGCACTGCTTCGTTTCAGATAGAAACGCACATCTACATAATCCCCTTCAGTGATGCTGTTAAATCCATCTGTACTGCGCACAAGAAAACGTCCATTGATATCTCGCCAAGTTCTGTATCCAAGTCGCTCACGGCTCAGATCGGGCATGAGTTCGGCCACATAGCGCAGGCTATCTCTATAAATGGCGGTTACATCCTCCGTAGTGTATCGGGTGCTGCTGATGTTAAACTTTCGGTATTCATTTCCTGCTAGGAAATCCTCCCCTTGCTCATAGCGGTATTCCAAAGAATTCACATGGATAAAGGTGGGTTTAAGCCCCGTTTTCATATTATCCCAACGCCCATTCTGCATGACCATAGTCTTCAAATCCCTCAGCGGATTTCCCATCAAAAAAGCAGGATGCTTCACTATGAAATCTACCGACTGAGAACTCTTGCGGTCTTCTATAGTAGAGCTTTGGCGCACACGTGGCTCTATCGCAAGTTTAGGTTCTAGCACCATAAACCTCTTCGTTATGATGGGATTCTCTGTGTCATTATTAATACTCACCACCAGCAAGTAATTTCCTGAGACCTTAAGTTCCATTCCTGACCTAGGAAATATCAAGGTATAATGCACGAAGGGAACAAGGGTATTGAAGGAAACCTGATAATCAGTGATATAGTCGCTGAAAAAGCCATCTAAATATTGCATCTCTATGAGATTGCTTTTCGTCCAATCGGCATTGCAATGAATGAAGGTATAGGTGTAATTCTTCATTTCAGAAGAAAGGTCATCAAAGTGCAATTCTAAAGGCTGCGGAAGGCCAAGGGTGAGAATGGGAAGGTCAAGGGGATTTCCGCTGGGATACACTTGAGCCGTTGCGATATTCTCAGAATAGACTCTGTCTTCATAGCGCAATTCAAACTCGCCCACATAATCATCAGGAGTATCTGTAGAAACTGCTTGACTTCCTTGCGAAGCAGCGCATGAGCTCAGTAGCATTGTCCCAATAGAGAAGAAGATAAAAAAGAGGGAAATTTTGCGGGACAAAGGCAACAGTTCAAAAGATCTAAGTAATGAATGGAATCTAGAAGCAAAAGGCTTCAGGTATGAGTAACAAAGTTATACATTTGCCCCGCCTAATTAACAGATACAATCAAATGGCTGGATCTATCCGGATCAAGAAAGGTAAGGACATCAAGATGGTAGGCTCTTCAGAGAAGACCATTATACCTTACTCTTCCCCAGACGTGGTGGCGGTAAAACCCACCGATTTCGTAGGAATTAAACCAAAAATGCTCCTCAAAGAGGGTGCTGAGGTGAAAGCAGGTACTCCACTGTTTCATGAGAAACAGAATGACAAAATCCTATTCTCTTCTCCCGTAAGTGGTGAAGTGACAGAGATTGTCAGAGGTGCCAAGCGTAAAATCTTAGAAGTGCGCATCCTTGCCGACAAGGAAACGCGCTTCGAGGAGTATGGCGCAGCTGACCCTAAGTCCTTGACCAAGGAGCAGGTGACTGATAAGATGCTCAAAGCTGGCGTATGGCCGCTCTTGAGACAGCGTCCGTTCAGCACCGTTGCCGATCCATTCGGTGTTCCGAGAGACATATATATATCAGGATTCGATTCAGCACCACTTGGTCCGGAATTGGATTTCTTGATTAAAGGACAAGAGAAAGAATTCCAAGCAGGTATAGATGCCTTATCTCGTTTGACCAAAGGCAAGGTGCACTTAGCTACCAGTTCCCAGCACAATGGACACAGCGTATACAGCGGAGTTCAAGGTGTGGAGAAAACTGAATTCTCAGGGCCCCATCCCTCAGGGAATGTGAGTGTACAGGTGCATCATACCAAAGCCTTGAATAAAGGTGAGGTGATTTGGTACACGTATCCACAAGAGGTAATAATCATAGGTCGTCTCTTCCTTACCGGGAAATATGACGCACGTAGAAGGATTGCCTTGAACGGATCCATGGTGGAAAAGCCATCTTACCATGAGGTGATTGGAGGAACTTCTTTGAAAGGAATCCTCAAAGGAAATTTGAAAGAAGGACACCGCAGGGTGATTTCAGGAAATGTCTTGACAGGGGCTAAGGTAAGTGAAGAGGGATTCCTTGGAGCATTCGATACGCAGGTATGTGTGATTCCAGAAGGAGATCATCACAAGTTCCTTTTGACTGATGGTTGGTTAAGCCCAGGATTGAAGAGATTCTCTATGTCTCGTTCCTATCCATCATGGCTCATGCCAGGTAAGAAGTATGACTTGGACACGAACTTGAACGGAGAGATTCGCTCCTTCGTTGTCACAGGACAATTAGAACAAGTGTTCCCATTCGAGATCTATCCAATGCAACTGATCAAGTCAGTGATGGCAAATGACATCGACAAAATGGAAAGCATGGGTATCTATGAAGTAGATGCAGAGGATTTCGCGCTATGCGAAGTGGCTTGCACCAGTAAGATAGACATCCAGAAAGTGATCCGTGATGGCATGGAGAGCTTGAGAATGGAATTAGCTTAATCACACAGAAGATCTCATTGAAATGAAATTTTTAGAGAATCTGGTCATAAAGAAGATCCGACCTAACTTCATAGAAGGAGGGAAGTTCGAGAATTTCTACTCGGCATATGATGCCTTGGAGACCTTTATGTTCACGCCTGATTACACCACCCGAACGGGAGCGCACATCAGAGACGCCATAGACTTGAAGCGTACCATGATGATGGTCATCTTAGCTATGCTACCATGTCTGCTTTTCGGTATGTGGAACATTGGACATTTCCATTACTTATCTCTAGGTGAGGCAAGTGAATTCTGGCCTAACATGTTCTACGGCATGTTGCATGTACTGCCTATCGTGGTGGTATCGTATGCAGCAGGACTAGGAGTAGAGTTCATCGTTGCGGTAAAGAACAAGCACGCGGTTCAAGAAGGATTCTTGGTTTCAGGAATGCTCATTCCGCTTATAATGCCAGCGAATATTCCACTATGGATGGTGGCATTGGCTACCATCTTTGCAGTGGTTATTGGTAAAGAAGTATTCGGAGGAACAGGGATGAACATCCTGAACGTAGCCTTAACAGCGAGGGCATTTATCTTCTTCGCATATCCTACTAAGATCTCAGGAGAGATTTGGATTAATGAAGCTGGAAGCGTAGATGGATATTCAGGAGCTACCGCACTTGGAGACTTGGCGTTGACCGTAGGAAAAGCGCAGAATCTGCCAGAAGTCACGGGCATTATGGAGAAATTCGGGCCTGATGGCATGTACTCTATGTCCAACAGTATCATTGGAATGATTCCAGGATCTATTGGAGAGACTTCGGTTATAGCAATACTTCTTGGAGCAGCATTCTTGCTCTTCACAGGAATAGGTTCTTGGAGAATCATGGGATCTATGTTTGTAGGTGGATTGACCATGGCTTGGCTCTTTAACCTTGCTGATGCGAATGCATTTATGTCATTGCCACCACTGCATCAATTGATGGTGGGCGGATTTATGTTCGGGATGGTCTTCATGGCCACTGACCCAGTCACCGCAGCACAGACCAATACAGGAAAACTCATCTACGGATTCTTTTGTGGAGTATTCGGGATAATGATTAGGGTGTTTAACCCTGCCTATCCTGAAGGAGTCATGTTGGGCATCCTCTTTATGAATGTGATGGCCCCGTTAATCGATCATTATGTGATAGAGGCGAACATCAAGAAAAGAGCCAAGAGACTTAAACTTCAAACAGCCTGAACCCATGGGAGTAAACAAAGAAGGCGGAGGGTATACTTTTTTATTCGCAGCTATTATGGTCATCGTTACTGGAGCCTCATTGGCTATGGTGAGCTTGACGCTGAAGCCTGATATCAAGAAGAACGAGGCCGATAAAAAGATGATAGACATCCTAGGATCTATCAATGTAACCGAAGCAACACGTGAGAACGCAGCGAAGCTATTCACTGAATATGTGAAGGAGCGAATCGTCTTAGATGACCAAGGAAATGTGGTTTCTAGTATGGAAGGAGCTGTGGACCCTCAGAATCCTGCCGATCCCTTCAATGTGGATGTGCAGAAGGAATACAAGCAGAAGATTTCCAAGCTGGTTCAAGCCTATAAGAATGACCGCAGCACTTTACTCGCCAAAGTGGATGAGCAGAATGTGAATTACCCGCTTTTCCGCTGTGAAAGGGATGGTAAGCAGTATTTCGTGATACCTATGGTGGGAACGGGGCTATGGGGCCCTATCTGGGGATATGTAGCCTTAGAATCTGACATGAGCACGGTCTACGGAGCGAGCTTCGACCATAAGACAGAGACGCCCGGACTAGGAGCTGAGATTAAGGAACCTATGTTCGAAGATCAATTCCAAGGAGAGAGTATCTATGACAATGGAACCTATGTTTCTATTGACGTAAAGAAAGGTGGATCTCCTGCCGATGATAAGCACGCTGTGGACGCCATTACAGGAGGAACCATCACCAGCAATGGAGTAGATGAGATGCTGTATAGGACATTAGCGATCTATGATAATTACTTTAAAAAGGTGAGGAACAATGAGTGAGACCATTGAAAAAGCGATCGAAAAGGTCAAAGAACCTAATGAGCCTTTGTTCTCTCCAAAGAACAAGCGTCTCATCACCGATCCATTGAATGAGAACAACCCTATCACCATACAGGTACTAGGAATTTGTTCGGCACTAGCGATTACCGTTCAGGTAAAACAAGCGGTGTTCATGAGCCTTTCAGTACTTGTCGTATTGATGGCAGGTAACTTCTTGATCTCTGCATTAAGGAATCTTATCCCAAGCAGAATCAGAATTATCGTACAGCTTGTTGTTGTTGCAACGTTGGTAACCTTGGTTGACTTAGTATTGAAAGCCTATGTCCCTGAGGTAAGCGAAAAGCTTTCAGTATTCGTTGGACTCATCATTACGAACTGTATCATCATGGGACGTTTCGAGGCCTTCGCTATGGCAAACAAGAAATGGCCATCTGTGCTTGATGCAGTTGGAAATGGATTGGGGTATGGCGTGATATTGATAGTCGTTGCCGTAGTAAGAGAGATCTTCGGTTCAGGGAAATTCTGGGGAATCGAGTTATTCGGTTCAGCAAGTGAATTGACTGGAGTCTATGGCATGGGATACATGAATAATAACATGATGATTCTACCTCCAATGGCCTTGATTACTGTTGGTATTATTATCTGGATTCAAAGGGCCCGTAACAAGAATCTTTTAGAAGGTTAACTCATGGAAGCAGTAAATATTTTCGTAAAAGGGATCTTCATTGAGAACATGATCTTTGCCTATTTCTTAGGCATGTGTTCTTATTTGGCCGTATCCAAAACTGTAAAGACCGCTGTAGGTCTTGGAGCAGCAGTAATCTTCGTATTGGGGATTACAGTGCCTATCAACTACTTGCTTGAGAACTATGTCTTGAAAGAAGGAGCCCTATCTTGGATGGGAGCTGAGTACGCTTCACTTGACTTGAGTTTTTTGAGCTTTATCTTATTCATTGCCGTCATTGCATCTACAGTTCAATTGGTGGAGATGATCGTAGAGCGTTTCTCGCCAGCTTTGTATGGCGCATTGGGAATATTCCTTCCCTTGATTGCCGTGAACTGTTCTATCTTGGGTGGAGCGTTATTCATGCAAGAGCGTCAGTACGCGAACATCGTGGATGCGACTTCATTTGGTTTGGGTTCAGGAGTGGGATGGTTCTTGGCTATCGTAGCCATTGCAGCCATCAGAGAGAAAATTCAATATTCTAACATTCCAGCACCATTGAAAGGATTGGGAATCACCTTCATCATCACAGGATTGATGGGGATGGCGTTCATGGCCTTTATGGGAATAGAACTGTAATTAAAGAAAGAGAAAGAACATGGGATTTACAGTAATTGCAGCAGTAGTAGTTTTCCTTCTAGCCATACTTATGTTGGTGGGACTCTTGCTTTTTGCCAAAGCGAAATTGTCTCCTTCAGGAAAAGTGACGATCACCATTAATGGAGATAAGAAACTAGAGGTCAATGGAGGAGATACCCTCTTGAGTACCCTGAGTAATAATGGAATTTTCCTTCCTTCAGCCTGTGGCGGAGGTGGAACATGTGTACAGTGTGTCTGTCAGGTGAGCAGTGGAGGAGGAAGTATTCTTCCTACTGAGGTGCCTCACTTCTCTCGCAAGGAGATTGCAGATAACTATCGCTTGGGTTGCCAAGTGAAGGTGAAAGAGGACATGGAGATCCATGTACACGAGGAGATCTTCGGTATCAAGAAATGGGAGGCCACGGTGGTCTCTAACTATAACGTAGCTTCATTTATCAAGGAATTCATTGTTGAATTACCTGAGGACATGGACTACAAAGCAGGAGGATATATCCAGATTGAAATCCCTAAGTGTGAGATCAACTATAAAGATATGGATATCACTGCTCACCCACAGGATCACCCAGGAGAGCCAGATAAATTCAAAGTGGAGTGGGATAAATTTGGTCTTTGGGATCTGAAGATGAAGAATGGAGAGGATGTGGTAAGAGCATACTCTATGGCCAGCTATCCTGCTGAAGGAAGGAAGATTATGTTGAACGTTCGTGTTGCCACCCCACCTTGGGATCGCGCTAAGAACGGCTGGATGAACGTGAATCCAGGAATCGCTTCTTCATACATTTTTGCGCAGAAGAAAGGAGATAAAGTGACAGTGTCTGGGCCTTATGGAGAATTCTATATTAAGGATACGGGATCTGAGATGTTGTACATAGGAGGAGGGGCTGGAATGGCGCCTATGCGTTCTCACTTGTATGAATTGTTCAAGACCTTGGAGACTGGTCGTAAAGTATCTTACTGGTACGGAGGACGTTCAAGAAGAGAGTTGTTCTACTTGCACTATTTCCAAGAGTTGGAACAGAAGTTCTCTAACTTCAAGTTCTACATCGTGCTATCAGAGCCGCTACCAGAAGATAAGTGGGTCAACAAGACCGATACTGATGACACCAAGGGAGATGGATTCACTGGATTCGTTCACCAAGCTGTTATCGATCACTATCTATCTAAGCATGAATCACCTGAGGATATAGAGTTCTATTTCTGTGGGCCACCACTCATGAACCAAGCCATCCTTAAGATGTGTGACGACTGGGGAGTACCAGAAGAGAATGTCGCCTTTGACGATTTCGGAGGATGATAAACTAAGAATTGAAAACATTCAATAAAGGCTGTTCCCAAAAAAGGAGCAGCCTTTTTTTGTTAAACATCTCAGGCTTTCAGACATTGTTTTCTGAAGAAAAGCAGCATACCTCGCGGCCTTTCTATCTTTAGTGCAGTTATGAAAGTGAAGTACTTCAGTAAAGATGAGATCTCGTCATTGGATCGTATAACACGATTGAATCTCATCGGTTCTATCAGTGGTTTTAAATCTGCCAATCTCATTGGAACACGAAATAAAGCAGGTCAGAATAACGTGGCCATCTTCAGTTCGGTCATTCATCTGGGTTCAGATCCTGCGCTGCTGGGTTTTATTCTGAGACCTGATACTGTGCCTAGGCATACCTATGATAATATCTTGGAAACGTCAGTATTCACAGTCAATCACGTGAAACACACGTTTGCAGAGAAAGCACATTATACCGCAGCTAAATTTGAAAAGGACGAATCAGAATTCGAAAAGTGCGGGCTTCAACCTCACTTTATTTCAGGATTCGAGGCACCTTATGTGAAAGAGAGCAAGGTCAAGATAGGATTGAGGTTTGTGGAGGAGAAATCCATTGAAACGAATGGATGTAAATTGATCATAGGCGCTATAGAACACATCTACATTGAAGGAGAAGGACTGCACCAAGATGGTGGGTTGGATTTGGTAGAACTGGGAACCATGGCCATCTCTGGAGTGAATAGATATCATCGCACTGCGGAAGGTCAGATCTTTCCGTACCCGCGCACCTCCGAGCTGCCCCAGTTCGAAGTAGAGGAGGAAAAGCCTTCCTATGCGGTGTATGACGAGGAGAGTGGGAAATATAATGCATCCCTTTTGCCGTATGCATCGGATGTCGGAGGCCCAGCATTCAAGGTGACAGACCTCACCTTATGGAAAAATACCTCGGCAGGAAAAGTGAGCAGCCATTTCAAGAGTCGCTTTGAGGAATTGAAAGGAGAGTATCAAGCGATGATAGAACAGTTTTCATGGAATGAAACCGTCTATACGGCCAAGTTTAGTTTTGAGCCTGTAGTGGGAGAAACTTATCACCTGTATGAAAAGCAAGATGGTGAACGATTCCTTAGTTTGATTCCACCTGACAGCTGGAATAGGAGTCATCTAGGCAGCTTTCAATTGAATACGGAGAAGATGTGGGTCAAGATATAATACCCATATTGCGGCTGAGATGAATGAATCAAATCCTACCCAAGAAAAACCATCTTTCAAAGAAGCTTTCTGGTTCTGGCTTAAACTCGGTTTCATTAGTTTCGGTGGACCTGCTGGGCAGATTGCCATCATGCACGAATTCTTGGTCGAAAAAAAGAAGTGGATCTCAGACAGCCGTTTCCTCCATGCCTTGAATTACACCATGGTTCTTCCAGGACCTGAAGCACAGCAATTGGCGACCTACACAGGCTGGCTTTTGCATGGGACCAAAGGTGGGCTAGTTGCCGGAACTTTCTTCATCTTACCTTCCATGTTCATTTTGCTCGGGCTCACTGCCTTGTATGTAACTTTTGGAAATATCCCCTGGGTGTACGCCCTATTTGACGGACTGAAACCTGCCGTAATTGCTATTGTAATATTGGCTTTGATTAAGATAGGGAAGAAGTCCCTTCATTCACATTTTCACTTTTTTATTGCACTCGCGGCATTCATAGGAATCTTCTTTTTCCAAGTTCCTTTTCCAGTGATCATTCTTACTGCCTTGGTGCTGGCCTATGTGAGCCGAAAACTCTGGCCTTTCCTTTTCAATACCTCTACGGAGGCAATGAAGATAAATGAGGCCGAAGAGGCGAAGTACTTCATCAATGATATGTATGTTACGCCTGTTGCGGGCTTCAGGCTATCTAGGCTTTTGAAGCAAATCGCCATCGCCTTCTTGATTTGGCTAATACCGCTTTTGGCATTCTTTTATTTCAGCAGTGATTTCGCATTTTGGAAAGAGCTTTCTCTCTTCTTCACCAAGGCTGCCTTCGTGACCTTCGGAGGAGCTTATGCTGTCCTTCCCTATGTCGCACAGGTGAGCGTAGAGAAGTTGCATTGGCTCAATGAATTGCAGATGATAGATGGTCTGGCATTGGGAGAGACCACGCCAGGTCCTTTGGTTATGGTCTTGGTCTTCGTGGGCTTCATGGCGGGATTCAATCACTTCGGAGGATCTTTGTTGATGGGCTCCATAGGACTATTCGCGACCACTTTGTACACCTTCGTTCCTTGCTTCCTTTTCATCTTCGTGGGTGCGCCTATCATAGAGCGCACGAGGGATAATGAGCACATCAAGCAAGCCTTAAGTGTAGTTACGGCCGCGGTGGTCGGGGTCATTCTGAATCTTACTATTTATCTAGGTAGAGCAGTGATCTTTCCTCAAGAGCTTTCTTTGAGTGGAATCGATTACATCACGGGTGCTTGGATTGCGCTTTCCTTCTTCGCCATGTATCGTTTCAAGGTGAATATGATTACTTGGATCGGGGTGTCGGCTTTATTCGGATTGCTTCGCTTCCTTCTAGGATGACAAGCTCGATAATTGAGAACAAGCTTCATCTGATAATTTTGAAATGTAGATCTTTTCTAAGCTTGATTCCTGTGTAGTTTCGGTAAGAAATAAATCCCATTCTTGCCCGATCTTCTCCCATGAGAAAACTTATTATTGTCAATAACCCCAATGACTGGACATTCAATGTCCACCAGCGGGTTCTGTTGCTTCCTGGGAGGAAATAGCTCAGAGGAAGAAGGATCATCCAACAACCCACAGAGAGTTTAATGAGAACGCCTATGCTGCACAGCGCTATTCCGAGGAGCATCCAGAACGCGCTGAGATTTCCTTTGATGTATCCTATACAGCGTTCTATTCCAATGAAGATTAAAGAGCATGCGAAGATGTCAGGAATGATTTTTCTGCTCATGCTAAACCACAGTGATCCTAGGAGAATCATGGCGGCCAGAAAGGCAGTGCGTTCATCTACATGATCTCGAATCAAGCGATAGAAAAACCAGATTCCAAAACTCGCAGCAATCAAATTCAAGAGCCGACCATACCAATGTGCTTCCCCGAAGACATTCATCATCACCGCAATACAAGCATTGTATATAGGAAATTCCATCCCCGTGATTCCAGTGAGATCACCAGCTATATCAACCCTGGGATGCATGAGGTCTATTCCCGTCTCGTGATAATTCCTTGCCGTCATATTCACCACGGTTTGGCGCCAACTGTGCCAAGTCTCCACAGGAGGAGAAGTGATTCCTATGAGCCTGACCAGAAAGAAAAGCAGAATCCAGAAGCGTATGTCTTTGACAGATTCTTTAGCCATCTGATTCAGATCAACACTCATCTTCGGCCAGCGTTATTTGGCTTCTTGGAACTCGCATTGACCAGCGCAGTCACATCTTTCAGAATAAGCTCAACGGCAGGACATATCTTCTCATTCTTAATAGTCAAGTCAAGAATCTGTTTCTGCTTCACACGATCAGTATGCGGATATTCCCTGCAGGCCTTAGGTCTGTTTTCATAGATGCCGCAGTAATTATCTGCGCCTAAGAAAGGGCAGGGCACCACCTGAAGAACCATATCTCCTTCTTCATCAGTGCGCAAGTATTGATCTATGAACGCAGCATCTTTCATTCGGAGATGTTTCGCGATACGCGTGATATCCTTGTCGGTGAAAAGTGGCCCAGTGGTCTTGCAACAATTTCCACATTGCAAGCAATCAGTACACGCGAAAGCACGCTCATGCGCGTCATGCATTAGCGTGTCAAACTCTCGGTCTTTAACCTTGAGTAAGAGCTTTAGTCGGGCTTTTTCTTCTGAAGGAGTCACGGTGTTAATGTATAATGGATAATTGAAAAGGGATAATGAACCATGCGAAGGTAAAAATATGGCAGCCGCATAGGTAAAGGATAAAGGGCAGGGAGGTAGAAGCCATTTCCCTTCAGATTATTCGTTACCTTTTCAGTCAATGATTTAGAAGGAACAGAATCTATAACTATATAGAAATGGAATTATGCTCAAAGGCTTGAATGAATAGGTAAAGAATGAGTTATTCAATTCTCTTGATGGCAGTATGTGTTTTCACTTTTGGAAATAAAGTGAGCGCCCAAGGAACATTTTTCGAGTTTATTCCAGGATGGAGAAGTGTATATTCTGAAGAATGGGATAATTCATATTTTATTTCAGGGTTAAGTAGTATTGACCCGTTTGTTGTAGGGGATAACTACATACAATATACTTTATTAGATTTTAGCGGAGAACTAATAGATGATTTTGGATTCTCGGTAAATGAGAGTGATTACATCAATACTCATTCTGGCTCTCAGACTCATTATTCAAACGACCAAATGATTTTATTCGTAGCTTCAACAGGCTTCATTGATGGGAACACTTCGACTGGAAACCTATGGGAATATAACAAGGCAAGTCAAGAAACAGAACTTTTACATTCTTATAATGGAGACTTAAATTCTCGTGTCTACACGATTGCATACAAGAACGATTCTTCCTTCATAGTGAGCGGACAGTATTCGGATAATTTTGGAACGTCCTCTCTTTTCCTTCATGAAACAGATTTAAATGGCGAACCCCGCTGGACTTATACGACTGAATGCGGTAACAATTGCTATAACTACGCTGAGCATATCCTCCCCTTAGATAATGGCAATACGGTGTTGCTCTACAGGGAATGGGACTATGAGATAGGGAACCAGGACAAGGAGCGAGCGGTACTGGTGATGCTCGACCCTGAGGGCATAGAACTGTGGCGGGCCTACCCGGGCAATGACGCGGACTATAAGATTCTGCCGGGCGGGGTGCTAGAGCAGGATGGAGAACTGCTGGTGTGCTTCACGAATCCACGCTATTATCAAGAGAATGGAGATTGGGCCACAAATTACGAAGGATCCATCCATTTTGAGCGGTATCAGTTTAATGGAGAACTCTCGGACTCATTCGATCTAGTAGGTCAAATACCGAATGGTTTTGAACCCATATTACCAGAACTAGGTTACGATGTCACCCAAATACAAGTCCTCCCAGACGGTAATATCCTTCTTTCTGGGCATACATTCATAAAGGGGTTCTTGACTAAGATTACTCATGAGGGCGAGCTGCTTTGGCACCATACATACACGCCTTATCCTATTCAGCTTGATAATCCCAATTTCTATGAATACACCCGTATCCTCCACACCCTGCCCACCAGTGATGGGGGTTTCCTATGCACAGGCACCTATCGCAGTGATCCACGCGAAGAATATCCCCAGGGCATACAAACGGCCATTGCCCTCAAGGTAGATGAGTACGGCTGCCTAGAAGAAGGCTGTGAGATCACTTCAGTAGAGGAACTTAGTTCAACCCTGAGTTCTCCCATTAAAGTCTGGCCTAATCCAGTCACTGGGAATGAGTTTACTCTTGAAAGTCAAGTAGACCTGCATATAGCATCCATCGTGCTTGTTGACGTGCAAGGTCGGAGGTTCTCCATAGAAGTAGAAAGTGGAAAGCAGCTTCGTTCAGGAACAAGCAGCGCAATATCGTGTGACAGGAAGATTTCCTCAGGGCTGTATACGCTCCTTATCACCACCAGCGAGGGAGTGGCGTATTCATTGAAACTTGTTTTTGAAGAGTGATATTCTCCCGATATTCAAGTTGCACGTACTACTTCCGGGCATGTCATTCTAAAGAACTTGATAATTAAAAAAGCAATTCTTCAACATAGATACTCGACAATATCTTCTTGGACCAACGTCTTGGAATTAATTCCCTTTGCTGTTCTGAGAATAGAACTTGCTAGCCTTATCAACTCCTCACATTTTGAATGGAGATCGGCACCTTTATTTGCATCCAAATAATCAGTTGCAATCATCAATTTGATCCAATAAGCTGATTCTACAGCTTCTTTGTTAGCAATGGATATTTTATGGATGAAATCCTTCTTGCTTTCTGCCTGTCCAGCTTCTTCAATATTCGCCCCAATAGAAGTTGCTGATCGGATTAACTGTTTCGTAAGAATGAATTCCTTTTCATTTTTAATAATGATTCGCATCTCATTGACAACTGAAACAGCAAAGTCAAAACTCTTTTCTTTAATAATGTTCTTTCTCATAACTGTAAAGCGTTGATAGGGTTTAATTTCTAATTTCTAATTTCTCCATTTCTCCATTCTCCATTTCTCCATTCCAGTACCCTGAGCTTGTCGAAGGGCCATTCTCCATTCCAGTACCCTGAGCTTGTCGAAGGGCCATTCTCCATTCCAGTACCCTGAGCTTGTCGAAGGGCCATTCTCCATTCTCCATTCCAGTACCCTGAGCTTGTCGAAGGGCCATTCTCCAT
>CALFHF010000053.1 GCA_937875855.1 uncultured Flavobacteriales bacterium | reverse complement strand
GAAGGAATTTTTCTTTGACCTGAGATATACGCGCCAATGCATCAGTGTGCTTTTTCTTCTCAGCTCTGACCATTTTCTTTTCCAATGTATCAACCGCATTTTCTAGCCTCTGCCTCTCTCCTTTCGCGAATTGAGCTAAGCCATTATCGATGGTCAGTGATTTTTCAATGAGCTTGTCGAAATGATGAATCAGCGATTCTTTTTCTTTAATCAGATCTACTTCTGCAGCTCCATTACATATAGCGTATGCTTTATGCAGATCATCCTCAGACTTGAAAAGATCTTTTACCTCAAACCCCAAGGACTTCCATTTCTCTTCACTACGTTCATCCATGAATAGAAAGCTATCTCTCAATACAGCTAATGGCATTTTCATCCCAACAGCATGGAACATTCCTTTTAATTGCAACCAATACGAAAGCTCGCCTGGACCGCCTATATAAGCTACGTTGGGGAGAATAGTTTCTTGATAAAGAGGTCGTAAAAGCACGTTAGGACTGAAGCGCTCGGGATGTGCATCTACTTCGTCCATGAGTTCTTTCATGGTCCATTGAAGTTCAGAATCTATGAGTTTAAATAGCTCTTCTTCTCGAATAATCCGTGACCTTAATCCATTGAAGAGATAAAAAAGATTTATTCCTCTAGGACTTGCTTGCACTTTTTCCCCGCGGTTCTGGAGCATTTCTAAGGCCGGCTGAATGGCCTTCTCTATAAAGCTCTCTTTCAACTCCTTCTTGATACTTGGAATAAAAATCTTCTTCAGGGATGTACGATCAGCATCTAAGATTAAAAGTCCTTCTGATGCAAAAAGCGAATTCAATAAGCGTGCTGTTGCTTGCGCTAGATTTAGGCTAGGGTCATAGACCTTTCTAAGTGTCGCAAGAATCTGCGCAGCGCCATCAGAATCGCCTAGAATTTCCGAAAGCTCAGTGATGATGTGCTCAATTCCGTTCAAGGACATATGACCTGCAGCTCCTTGATGTTCTGAATGGAATTTCAGGGTTTTATTGAAAAGAGAAAAATGATCTATTTCAGCTATATCATGATCCTCTGATGCCAACCAGAACAGGGGAATAATCCTGACTTCTCCATTACATGCAGCTTCTAATTCCTTGGACAAAGCAATGACCGAACAGATTTTATAAATGACATAAGCTGGGCCTGTCATCAAGCAGAGTTGATGGCCAGTACATATTGTATATCCAGACCCATCAGCTAGCGCCTGCAGGTTCTTTTCTTGAGCTTCTGTAAGCGCTGTTTCCTTATGCTGATCTGTTAATTCTGCAGTGAGTACTGCTCTGTCGAAGCTTCTTGACTTCAGTTCTTCTATCCTTTCTTTCAGCCCTTTGAGGTCAGGACTATAGTCATAGAATGGCTTCATATCGTCTCTGGCCGAGAGGTAATCCAAGACCAGCCTGGGGAACTGACCTGTAATTTCAAGCGGGAGGATTTCTTTCTTCATTGAGGCCAAAGTTAATTCTACTTATTTGGCTGAAGACAAGCGATTAAATTTGCGACAATTATGGAAAAACTGAAAAAGGGGCAGATCTACGAAATGGACATCGTGGATTTGGCATTTGGGGGAAAAGGAATCTGCAAATGGGAGACACCAAAAGGAATGTTCATCCTGTTCGTATCACACACACTCCCAGGTCAAAAGGTACAGGCTCGCGTCTTTAAGCTGCAGAAGAAGCATGGCGAAGCTCGACTCATGAAAGTTCTTGAACGTTCTCCACTAGAAATAGAAACGGGTTATCAAGAGGTTTCAGGTGCTCCATTTGCCCGCTTACCTATGGAAAAACAAAGATTCTTTAAGCAAAGGGATAGCCTTGATCAATTCAATAAAGAAGGTCACACTGAGGTTAAAGATCTTTTCAGTGACTATATCGCTAGCCCTATGGATTGGGGGTATAGAAATAAAATGGAATACTCTTTTTCAGCTATCTCATGGAGCCATGAAGAAGATAAAACGGTGGATACATTCGGGCTGGGCTTTAAGCGCAGAGGAATGTGGTGGTGCGTGGATAGCTTGGTTAAGCCTTCAGGTCTTTTCGATGAACGATTTGAGACAGGTCTTGCTAAAATGAAGGAATACTTAGAAGCCACAGGTCTTCCAGGATGGCATGCACCTAAGTCCCATGGTTTTTTCAGAAGCATGTTGGTAAAGTATTCGTTTCATCAGGATAAGTTCCTGATTGCTTTGCAGACCTCTTCAGATGGTCTTGATCAGTTCTCTCTGCCTGATTTCATTGACTTTGTCAACACACTTTATCCCAAAAGAATTGCAGGAGTTTTTCATACACTCAATGAAGGTGAAGGAGATAGATTTGACTACACAGCATCAGCCAGTACCTTGATTCATGGGGAAGATCATTTGATAGAAGAAATCTGTGGACTGAAGTTCAAGATAAGCTTAAGTAGTTTCTTCCAAACGAATCCATCTTCTGCGGCCTTACTCTATAAGTCAGTGATAAAACAATGTGAGGGATTAAAAGGAGATGGATACATTCTAGATCTTTTCTGCGGAACTGGAACCATCGCTCAATTACTTGCTCAAGCCCTGCCAGAGAAGAAAATCATAGGCGTAGATATTGAAGAATCCTCCATCTCAGATGCGAAGATGAATGCTGCTGAAAATGGAATTCATCAAGTAGAATTTCATGCAGCTGATGTAGGTAAATTCCTAGATGAGCATCCAGAATATCAAGGCAAAATAGACACGGTGGTATTAGATCCTCCGCGCGCGGGAATCATGGCGAAGAGTTTGAAAAAAGTCATTGAACTAGGAGCTGACCATATCGTGTATGTCTCTTGCAATCCATCTACCCAAGCTCGGGATACCACCTTGTTGAAAGAAGCAGGATATACGATGAGTCATTATCACTTGGTAGATCAGTTTCCACATACATCTCACATAGAAGGAGTAGCAGTTTTTAAGCGCTGATTCCTTGCATCATCATAGCGCATAAAATAGCGGCAAAGGTTCCTAAAGCATAGCCTAAAACTGCGAGCAATACGCCTACAGGTGCTAGTGCTGGTGAGAAAGCTGAAGCCACTACGGGAGCTGAAGCAGCTCCGCCTATGTTGGCCTGAGACCCGACAGCGACAAAGAAGAACGGTGCTTTAATCAGTTTCGCTACTGTAAGTAAGATGATGATATGAACAAGCATCCATACAAACCCAATGATGATCAAGAGGCTGTTGCGCTCCCAATCAGCCCACATCTCTGCGAAGTTCATATGCAATCCAATGGTGGCCACTAGAATATAAATGAACACAGAACCCATTTTGGATGCACCCACACCTTCAAATTTTCTTGCTTTAGTAAATGACATAGCTAGTCCAAATGCAGTTGCGAATACTATAAGCCAAAAGAAGTCAGAACCAAAACTGGTAATAAACTTTATATTAGATGTTGGGTCGGCAGCTAAGGCGTCTTTTATCCAAGTATCTAGTGGAGTAGCTATAGCAGTTGAAAGCCAATGGCTCAGTCCCACAAAGGCGAATACGACACCGAGCATTACAATCAAATCAGTGAAGGATGGGATACGGTTGTTGGCCGCTTGGAAATCAGTGACTTTCTTTTTCAAGGATTCAATGGAAGAGTTGTCAGCTTTCAAGAAGCGATCTAGCTTATCAGACACTCCTGCTCCATATAGCAGAATAGCCATCCAGATATTCGCTACTACCACGTCTACTATAACCATGGCAGAGAATAGCCCATCTCCTGCTTTGTAGATCTCTTTCATAGCCGTTTGATTCGCGCTACCTCCTATCCAGCTACCAGCAACTGTGGCCATACCTTTCCATATACTAGCATCTCCATGATCAGCCAACACATCAGGATTAAACAGAGAGACTATCCAAAGGGCTAAAGGACCACCAATTACAATTCCAATGGTTGCCGTGAAGAACATGATTAAGGCTTTGGGACCTAAAGACATGATGGCTTTCATGTCGACACTAAGTGTCAAGAGGATTAAACTCGCTGGAAGCAACATGCGCTTAGAAATGAAATTAATCCCCTCTGCATGACCATCTATGAGGCCAATAGAAACCAATATCCCAGGAATGAAATATGCCAAAAGCAAGACTGGAACTATCCCGTAAAACTTCCTCAATATTGGGTTTTCACTTTGAGATGTATAGAATAATAAGGCCAATACGGCCATCAGAATTCCGAAGATAACGGGCTCATCAGTGATGAGAATGGAGAGGAAGATATGTTGCATAGACTGCATATTTACTAAAATATCAGAACTTTGGGACTATTCTAAATGCAATCCATGCGCTATTTTCTATTCCTAGCCCCCTTATTTATCCTCTCTTGTTCGACTCCCCCCAGTACTGACAATGTGGTGGCGGAACCCGCCCCTGAAGAGGTAATAGACGTCACTCAATTAACTGAAGAACTCCCTGATAGCGGGATCTTAAAGGGAGTAGACCCTGAACAGATTATGACCGATGACTGGAGTGATGATGGAGATATAGAACTTGAAATCGAAGAACAATGAGCCGCACGAAATCCATTTTAGCTTTGCTTGCATTATTTTTTCTCGCTGCATGCTCATCCAGCCCAAGTTCAGGACCTAGCGATGCTGAGCAAGAAGACTCAGCTGACGCTGGCCCTCAGATATTCAAGCGATTAAGCATTGAAGAAAGCGGAATTGACTTCAGAAATGATATCGTGGAGACTAAGGAGTATAACTACTTCGCTTTTCAATACACATACAATGGTGCCGGAGTAGGTGTAGGAGATTTAGATAATGACGGGCTACCTGACCTTTATTTCTCAGGTAATCAAGTTCCAGATAGGATATACAGGAATGAAGGGCATCTGAAGTTCAAGGACATTTCCAAAACTGCGGGAATAGACCATCAAGGTGGTTTTAATTTTGGAGTGACTTTCGTTGACATTAACCAGGACGGTTGGCAAGATATCTATGTATGTCGTTCTGGACATAAGGGCTTAACCAAGGAAAAAGCGAATCTGCTTTACATCAATAACCATGACCTCACCTTCACTGAATCAGCGCAAGCTTATGGCCTAGCTGACCAAGGATACAGCATACAATCTGCCTTTTTCGATTATGACCATGACGGAGACTTGGACATGTATCTGACTCAGCATCCTGTGGATTATGGACAGAATTTGAAAGAACGTTTAGATAAAATGAAAGCGCCTGAAGACGATATTTCAGACAAAATGTATCGAAATAACGGGGACAATACCTTCACGAATGTCACAGACATAGCAGGAGTGAGAAATTATGGTCATGGTCTTGGCCTAGTAATTTGGGATATCAATGAAGACGGTTGGGATGACATTTACGTGGGTAATGACTATCAAAGTGCCGATTATGTCTATATCAATAATCAGAACGGCACGTTCACTGATCGCATGAAGGAATACTTCCCACATATCCCTTACTACAGCATGGGTGTAGATGTAGCCGATATTGACAATGATGGGCTGCTTGATATGAATGTGGTAGAGATGTTACCTGAGAACTACCACCGCATGATTCTGAACGTCTCAGATCTATCAGAGCAGAATTATTATGTGTTTGAGGAAGTAGGATTCCATCACCAATACACACGTAATTGCATGTTCAGGAATAATGGAGGAAAGACCTTCAGCGATGTAGCTTATATGGCTGGTGTAGAAGCCACAGACTGGAGTTGGTCTAGCTTATTTGGAGATTATGACAATGATGGAAAGCAAGATCTTTTCGTAAGCAATGGATACTTACGGGACATGCAGGACAAGGATTATATCAAGCGATCTAAATACATAAGAGCTGCTGGAGGACGCATGACTAAGGAGACCTTTGATACGGTGACTGTGAGTCAGAAATTGCGCAACTATTTATATATGAATCAAGGCAATCTTAAGTTCAAGAATAGAGCCAAATCAGGAGGCCTTGAAGATGTGTTGTTCAGCAGTGGAGCCGCTCATGCGGACTTGGATAACGATGGTGATTTAGACCTCATCGTAAATAATTCTAATCTGCAATTGAGCCCTGACCCAGCCATCGTGTATGAGAATATTGTGAATTCACCTAAGAAATCTATACGTTTTGATTTCGAAGGGCCCAAGGGAAACAGAGATGGTGAAGGAGTGAGAATCATTGCCCAAAATGGCGAAGAACATTTCATTCAAGAACTCAGAAGAACCCGAGGCTTTATTTCAAGTATGGATAAGTCATTGCTTATTGGAATAGGCGAACGAGGGAGATTAGAACAGGTAAAAGTGATTTGGCCAGATGGTGCTATGCAGGAATTAGGCACCATTGAAGGCGGCAAGAAGATCATGTGTAAATATGCTGAGGCAGACAAACGATTTAAAAAAGACGAAGTCATTTCTTGGGCTCAAGTTGCAGACCTCGGAATTATTTTCAAGCATGAAGACAAAGTCATGACCGAATTCGACATAGAGGCTCAGTTACCTTTTAGGATGAGCATGCAAGGCCCGCAGTGTGCCGTAGCTGATGTAGATAAAAATGGAGAAGATGATTTCTTTATCTGCGGTGCTAAAGGTCAGAGCGATGAACTGTATTTACAGTTCAACGGTAAGTTCACCCGTGTGGACGGGCCATGGAAGCCTATGAGCAATGAAGAACATATTGTAGCTGAATTCGCTGATGTGGACGGAGATGGAGATATGGATCTTTATATTGGCAGCGGAGGTACTGAGGATGGGAAGAACAATCTTCTGCTTCTTGATAAGCTCTTCATCAATGAAGGCAAGGGATTCCGATATGCTGAGAATAACTTACCGCGCATGCTGGAAAGCACCTCTGTAGTGACGTTCGGTGATATGGATGGAGATGGCGACCTAGATGCATTTGTTGGAAGTCGCTCTGTGCCTTTCGCTTATGGAGAAGCACCACATTCTTTCCTCTTAATCAATGAAGGAGGCATTTTTAAATCAGCGGCTGCTGACTTAGCACCAGACATCCTAAAACTAGAAATGGTAAGCGATGCAGCATGGAGCGATCATGATGCAGATGGCGATTTGGATTTGATTATAGTGGGTGAGTGGTCCTCCCCAGTCTTCATGAAGAATGAAGGAGGAAAATTGAGCAAAGGGATGAATCTTCCTGATTTGAAAGGACTATGGAGAACAGTAGTTAGTGCAGATCTTAACGGAGATGGACGTGCAGATTTCATTCTAGGAAATGTAGGGTCCAACATAAAGTTCCACGCAAGTGTCAAGGATCCACTTCTCATGTACACAGGAGATATGGATGGTGACAAGGATAGAGACATAGCACTAGCCTTCAAACAAGGAACGTATTATCACCCTGATAGGTCTCTTACTTTCTTGAAAGCGCAATTCCCGAGTTTTGATCTTAAATTCCCTTATTATGCTGATTTCACGGGGAAAAGTCTTGAGCAAATATTTGGAGATGCCTTAAATACGGCCAAGAAGCATGAAGTCACTGAATTACGCTCTATGATTCTGATTAGCACTGCGTCAGGATATGATGCTCTTCCGTTGCCTGTGCAAGCACAAGTAAGTTCTATCAATTCAATATTAGTTAAGGATCTTGATGGAGATGGAGAGGAAGACTTCATACTTGCTGGAAATGAACTCTATATGCCCATACAATTAGGGAGTTTAGATGCTGGTGCAGGATTAGTGTTGATGAACAAAGGAAAAGGAGTGTTAGAACCATTGTCTACGAGAGCTAATGGTGCCTTTCTTCCAGGCTGGGTGAAGGATATGGAATTCATTCAAGTTCAAGGAGTGCTATATCTCATAGCCAGCAGAAATGATGAAAGACCCATATTCCTAAAATTAAACTCAAGCCTTTCAACAATTCCATGAAGATATCTTAGAACTTAATCAGTTCAACATATATCCTTGCTCTTAACTTTGTGCAGTAAACCTCTACAAGCCATGGGCAACATAAACGTATTCGACATATATGACCGCATGGAAAAAGAGAATATTATGCTCTCTTTCAAAGGTTTTCTATCAGAAGATTTGCTTGATTCCATATTGAAAGTCATCGAAGAGAAATTGACTTACTTCCAAGCTGAGGCCAAGACGAAGAAAAAAGTATACAATGTTCTAGCAGAGTGCTTGCAGAACCTCTACCATCATAGTAAGACTGAAGGAATGCAAGAGGAGCAATCTATAATCGTTATGGTGGTCAACCATAAAGGAGGCTACTCAGTTATTACTGGAAACATGATCTCCACTGATCATGTAGAGATATTACAACAACGAATTAGGCAGATAAATGCCATGGATTCTGAAGAACTTACCACTATGTATCGTAAAGTGTTGAATAACGGCACATATTCAAGCAAAGGTGGAGGTGGCTTAGGAATCATTGATATTGCCAGAAGGTCTGGAGAAAAATTAGACTATGGTTTTGTACCCGTAGATGAGTTTAATTCTTTTTTCAGTTTGAATGTAAAAATACTGAATTGAATATGGAAGACGTGCGAATAGAAGGAACTCCAAAGACACCTGCCATCCTCCTAATTGGAGGAACAGGTAATCTTGAAATCAGCGGGAGATCTATTCCCGAAAATTCTGTAGAGTTCTATACTAAAGTATTGGCCTGGTTAGATATTTATTCTGCTAAACCAGCCAGCAAGACAATTATGGATGTGAAGTTGGAATATTTCAATACCAGCTCTTCCAAATGTCTGCTAGATGTATTCAAGAAGCTAGAGACTCTTCAGAAGAAAGGATTTGAGGTACAGATACGTTGGTTCTATGAAGAGGATGATGAGGATATGCTCGAGGCAGGTGAAGACTATGATTCTATCATAGACTTGAAGTTCGATATGTGTGTGATGGAAATCTGATTTCCTTTCCTTTACTTACCTATTCCTTTTATGCCTGAGTCCTTCTATGAAAAATCGCGTGACTTTGAAAATATCTGTGTAAAGAGTGAGGCACAATAAAAGTGTCATCGCCCAGATTATGATCATATTCGCAACGAAGGTATCAATGTGCTCCCCTCCCATCAGCTTTCTAGGGGCATAGAAGGGAGCATCAAGGAAGTTTCCGCCATTCTGTATAGAATAGATCACATCCTTTTTCTGTATAAACTCACCACCATATTCATCTAGAGATCGCAACCCATTTTTATTCGTGACGAGTTTCTCTAGACTCTCGTTACTGTGTGTATTTAGCAAACGACTGTATGAATTCTTGTCCTGCTTTTCCATTTCGGAAATCAGCTCTTCTTTTTGGGCTTCGGCCTCATTAAACACATTTCTATAATGAGAAGTCAATGCAGCTAGATGAAGGTCTACCTCTTTAAGTAAATTCAAATTACACTCTTTGACATTCAATCTGTCTAGGTATTCAAAGTCAATATCTTCTAAAAAGTCTTGTTCCTTCTTCAGTTCATTGAATAAGAGGGAGAGGTCTTCAGCATAGACTTGCTCTTTTCCTACTTCATCCATATGACTTCGCGCTGAGTTTACTTTATTGGTTAAGGAATTGATCCATGAATCTTTTTTCCAATTAGCAAACGCCCTATGTTGATCAAGCTGATAGAATTCTTCTTGGTACTCATTATGTCTGAACTGAGCTACTGAAAGCGCTTCATAACCCCATCTAGACACCATAATATTACCTATCCAAGGCACACCTTTCTGTGAGGCAAATGCTGGGTGTAGCTTGTCAAAAGAAACTATGATTCCACTGAAGAGCAATTGTGGGATAATCATCACGGGAATTAAAATGTAGATGACCTTAGTACTATTGAAATTTGAGGAGATATTAAGTCCAAGCAAATTAGCGAAGCAGCAGGTAGTGAAGAGCGCCATCCAATAGAACAGCCCCATTCCTGTCATTTCAAGAATATAAACGCCCACTAATGCATAGAGCAACATCTGAATAGCTGATAAGGAAAGCATGATGACAATCTTAGAGCTTATATAACTGTTCCTGCTTAAGTTCAAGAACGCCTCCCTTGCTCGTATCCTTTTATCCTTAATAATCTCCTCAGAACTCACGGTAAGACCAATGAATAATGCAACCATAATAGAGATAAAAATGAATTGGGGGATATTCTCATTTAGCCTAAAAACATACCCCTCAGCCCCTTCTCGTGAACGGATGTAAAATTTCAAGAAGAATGCCAATAAGGCTGCAAGTGCAGGCGCCTCAAGCAGATTGACTAAGAGATACTGAGTATTGCTCAACTTAGTCAAGACGTCTCGTGTCATGAAAACCTTGAATTGATCTAGCGCCCCAGGGACTTTGAAACTAGTCTCAGGCAATTTAATCTCAGAGGAGAAGACCATGCGCTCAGGCTTGAAGCTCTCCTTAAATACATCATACCATTCCGCAGGTTTGACTTTACGAACATCCGTTTCCTTACCGTATTCATCTACCATCTTCGCTTCTAGAATATTGAAGATGACCTCAGGATTCACATTTCCGCACGCGAAGCAATCTCCCTCATCGCTATTCGCATAAGAAGCCTCTCTCTTGAAGTAGATTACACTGTCTAACGGATTTCCATAAAAGGCAGGATACCCTCCATAATCCAAGAAAAACAGCTTATCGAACATCTTGAAGATATCAGACGAAGGCTGATGGATTACTACAAAAACGAGTTTCCCTTTCAAGGTCAATTCCTTGAGTAGGTCCATGATATTCTCTGAATCCCTAGAAGAAAGGCCTGATGTAGGCTCATCTGCGAACAAGATGGTGGGCTCTCTGATTAGCTCTAGGGCTATATTCAGTCTTTTTCGTTGTCCTCCACTAATTGTCTTTTCAAGTGGATTCCCCACTTTCAAGTGACTCTTGTCTATGAGACCGAGGTCTTGCAACGTTCTATTTACCCTATCCACTAGAACCTCCTCTTCCATCTTCGCGAAGCAGAGTTTAGCAGTGTAATAAAGATTTTGAAATACAGTAAGCTCTTCTAGGAGGAGATCGTCTTGGGCCACATATCCTATCTGACCTTCTACACTTTCAGGGTCTTGATGTATGTCATGACCGTTCAGTTTGACCTTTCCAAAGGAAGGGCTGTAATTTCCGTTGAGTACATTGAGTAAGGTGGATTTTCCTGAACCACTTCCTCCCATGATTCCTACCAGTCTCCCTGTATCTTCGTAGAGGTCCAAAGGATGAAGACCTACATTTCCATTTGGAAACGTGTAGCTGATATCCTCAGCAGAGAAAATGACTTTTTCATTAACCTTATCGCTCAAGAAAATTCCAACTACATCGCTGAAATAGATAGGTTTAGTCTTGGGTCCTCTAATAGTTGCACCTTGAGAGAGCACATAACCCCTTCCTCTTAGGATAGCCTGACCATTAAGAGAAAGAGTATCCTTCCCGAAGTACCTAATTACATATTCATTAACACTGCGTATGCATAGCACACAGAGCAATCCATCAAGGCCATCAAGGCGCATGAATTTAGATTGAATACGTTCTTCTTGTAGTGTTTGGCTAATCAAAAGGATATCTTCTCCTGTAAAGGAATTACCTGATTGAGAAGAGACAAAATTCTTGATGGCTTTATACTCTTCATCTGAGATATTAAAGCTAGAACCTAC
>CALFHF010000052.1 GCA_937875855.1 uncultured Flavobacteriales bacterium | reverse complement strand
GTCGTCATAGCTCAGCATATGGTTGTTATTTTGCCGTGTAAATAGAGGAACCTTCCTCATATATGGCCTGCTTTGCTCAAAATAAAGCTAGAATAGTAGGGTATAGCCTCTCGTCTCACCATCCACCCAATGGACAGTAGAAGGGAAGATTGATTTTCTGTCGTAAATCAATTTCTCGCCAAATACGTGTACTCCAAATCATATCGGATTCACGAATGTGATGTTCTTGGATGGGCTCTTGTGCTATGGATGCTATGTTGCGGCAAATAAAGGCCATTGCGATGACTTCCCTCTTCATAAACAAGGTCAATTGGTTTCATGGTGGAGGGAATACTTATAAAACGGCTGAGGAGCTGGGCTAGTATAAGGCATGAAAAAAGCCTTTGCTCCAGGTGGAACAAAGGCTTTTAATTTTTTTCACAAGAGAGATCAGAAATCCCAAAGGTCATGTTCGAATTCGAAAATTTCCTTCTTGATTCGCTCTGATTCTAGCAAATGATCAATGCCGGTAGTGTACTCAGCAATATTTCTATCGTAGACATTACTTTCTTTAACCACATAACTATTGAATTGACGTTTCCAGAAGTAATCTTCATAGGACCTTCGCTCAGCATCGTTCTGGGTGTTAAACGCATCCCAATTAGCCAATACATAACGGCACTCAGGATAGTACAACCAGAATAAGTCACGGTATCCTCTGAACTCACCATCTTCTCCACGCACCTCAATCATAGGAGCTATTCCGATGATTCTCACGTAACGCTCAGAGCGCTGACGATCGAAAAACCAGTCTTCCTTGATTTTGAATCGCTTCACATCAGATGATTCGATATCAATCTGTTGAATAACCTCTACTAATTCACCTGTGTCCAAGTCAGTTGTATACGTAGTGTCAATAGTGGACATCATCGCTTCAATCTCTTCGTTGAGCAAAGGTACTTTGAACTCGTCATCATTACCTAAGGGACCGGTAGAGTAAGCTGTGATGCTTCCATCATCCAGGCCATATTTAATGACGTCAAAGAGGTTCTTTCTGTCATTGATATCCTTCAATGGATAGTACAAAGGAAGATTAATCTTCTCTCTGAGATCTATGACTTGCCAAATCCGCTTAGCCCATAGTACATCAGCCTCACGAATATGAGGATAGGGTACTACCTTCTTTGTGCGGGTATGTTCCTTGATATAAGCACCATCCAATACAGTCTGGGCTTGAGCATTCATAGAGCTTAAAAGCGCTATGAGTGCGATGAGGATTGCGGATCTTTTCATGAGGTTCATTTTTTATTTGACCACTTTGAAGGCAAGGGAACCTAAGCTTCTTACCGTACCGTCAGGACCTTGTGCCCTGATCCCTTCAATAAATACTTTCTGTCCATTCTTCGCAGCACGCAACATCTCATTTATTTCAGGAGTTACGCGATTGCTGCTCGATGATTTCGAAATAAATTGACCACCTACTGACATCGATATCTCGAATTTAGTAACGGTAAATTTTAAATTGAAGTCGAAGTCTTTCATCACCGCAGCTACCCCTTGTGAAGCGGTAAGTTCAGCAAATGATATCGTAGCATCAGATTGTCCTTTGCCACCAAATACAGCTACAGGGTCTGGAACTGATTTTACACGGAAAATAGAAGGGCCTAAGGTTTTCTTAGATCCGTCAGGCAGAGTACAGGTTACAGAAATATTAGCTTCCGTTCCACTTGTTACGGTCACTATATATCCTTCTGGTCCTTTTTTAATACTTCCATTACTGATCGATGGTACAACATCCTTATCCTGGAACCCAGGAACACCTACAGTGACCGGATTTTCAACCCCCTTATAGAATACGTTCATCTTAGAAGGAGAAACCACAAGGGTAGGAGCTACTACGCTATAATCCAAGGTGAAAGGTTTTGTTACCGACTCACCTCCAACTGGGGTAAAGATGATAACTCCCTCTCTCATCTGCTGGCCAAGGCCACCTGCAGGGAGCTTGACTTTTCCTACAGTTCCTTCTAGTTCTACTAAATCATATTCTCCAGTTAATCCACCTTTGGCTTCATCATATTTAACACCAGGTTTCCCAAGCCTTATTTCAGGCTTGTTCTGATCGTCATATGCTGCTAGGAATACATCAGCTTCAAAGTTGGATCCAGTAGTCACATTTGTTGACACTGGGATTACAGCTGACTTTAGCGCGGTGAATTTGAACGAGGACTTCTCTACGTCTTGGAACATATAGCCTACTGCATCACTCTCCGCATTCCTTATGTCAGCTTGAAGCTTAGATAAGATGGAAGTGGTCGCTGCTAAAGGGACGTGATAGAAATTCAAGGTTTCCCAGCGCTCTTCGTTGCCTTCAGAGTCCACCACACTTTCATAATTAAAAAGTGAATTGATGGATTCTACAAGCTTAGGATTATCCTTGATTTCAATAGTAACTAAGTCACGATATGCCTCTAATTTCTGACGAAGTACGACAGCGCGATAGTTGTTACCATCTACGTCATCATCTTCAGCAGGAGTAGCTGGTTCAGAACCAATCATAATCTGCGTGTTTACGTTGGCATTATCCTTCACCTGAACACGTGCAAGATTCATTACTGTGTCTAATGCTGGATTATAGGCATCTTCCATCGTGAGACCTTCAGTATCAGCAATAGTCTTAGCCTTAATCAGATTGATGTGTTTTACAAGGTCAGTGGCAGCTTTGTGTATTCTGCTAGTCTTGTCAAAGGCCACTTTGTACTTCTCTGGATTCTCCTGAGCCAAGGCAGCAAAATTGCCGAGCTGGGACGAGAGTTTTCCTTCAAAAGCCGCACGAGTAGTCTCTTGACCTTCATTAATAGTTACGAATGAGTCCAAAATTTCCTTGGAAACGTTCAATGCAAGCAGAGCTGTCAACACGAGGTACATCATGTTGATCATCTGTTGTCTGGGTGATAATTTACCTCCAGCCATTGTTCTTTATGTTAAAAGATGAATAAATGGTTCCTTGGAGGGAATTATGATACGCTATTGATGTTCATAGCAGAAAGCATGTTGCCGTACACGGTGTTCAATGCACTTAAGTTCTTAGAGAGTTTAGAGATGTTATGCTTGTACTTCTCTGTATCATCTACAGAGTCATTCAAGTTGCTCATCAATTTCTCAATTCCAGAGAAGACCTCATTTGTAGCGGCCAACTTAGTACGTGAAGACTCCAATTGAAGTTCATACATGTTGTTCAATTGAGATAAGTTCTCAGACATCTTCGCTAACTCAGTCCCAGCATTGGCACCAACAGCACTAGATTCAGCGATTATCATTACTGCCTGAGCAGCCTTTGAGTATGTGTCAGTCAATTCGCCCATTTTAGTCGAAGCTGAATTTACACTGTCCACATATCCTTGGGTAGCAATACTTGCTCCAGATATATCATTCATTTGTCCTGCTTGAGTAGAAAGGGCTCTCATTCCTTCACCAAGACTGGCGATAAGTTCAGGCTCAATCTTGGCTTCTTCAAGCATTCTGTCCAGTTCTTCAGTTAGAGTTCCACCATGTTTCATAGCACGGTCTAGTTTATCGTCAGAATGCTCACCAGTAGCAAGTTCAGGATAGACAAGAGTCCAATCTACTTCTTCATGAATAGGTTCAAAGGCCGAGAAGAAGAAAATAACTGCCTCAGTACCAAGACCGAGAATCAACATTAAATCTGCTCCTTTCCAGTGTTGGATCTTAAAAAGGGCACCGATGATTACTACAGCCGCTCCGATTCCGTAGAGTTTGGCCATAAATTTCTTCCATGCTTTACTTCCTGGTTTCATGTTTTTTCCTTGATTTATATGGTTTCAAAAATAGATTGGTCTAGTTGGCTTATCAGTTCCATGTTTCAGGGTCCCCCGACTTACCCCGTCCAAGATATGTCATCACAGAACGGAATCCGATATATGCCTTAGCAGTGTCTTGATACTCATAGGTACGTGTACCTGTCTGAATATAGTATCCTATGTCTTTCCATGACCCACCGCGCGTCACCTTACGTTTTAGAGCAGGCGGTTCATTGGCCAGTGCGTCATAGGTATACTCAGGGTTCAAATCATGAGCAAAGTCATACACGGATTCGTCATAGGCTGTGTTGGTCCACTCGGCCACGTTTCCTGCCATACAGTATAGACCATAATCATTCGGTTCATAGGATGCAGCTGGAACGGTATGAAAACCGTTATCCTCAACATAATCTCCTCTGAGTGGCTTATAGTTAGCAAGTGGACAACCTAAAATATTTCTTACATAAGGACCACCCCATGGATAAGGGTTCAAGTCCAAACCTCCACGAGCAGCATATTCCCATTCTGCTTCACTAGGTAATCTAAAGTGTTGAACAAAAGATTCTCCGTTAGAACTCAAATAGGTGTTGAGCAATTGGGTTCTCCAAACATTGAATGCTTTAGCCTGAGTCCAAGTCACACCCACCAGCGGATAATCATCGAATGCAGGGTGCCAGAAATAGGCATTCGTCATAGGTTCATTGAACGAATATGTGAAATCATGAATCCATACCAATGTATCAGGATAGATGTTAATAATCTCTTTCATTACGAACTGAGAACGATCTACGTGACCACGAATGGCATTATTCTGTCCCTTCCTATTGGTATAAGAAAGATCCAAATCACGTCCTGACTTATTCGCAGCAGCGTTTAGGTCAACCCAATAGTACTCGAATTTGATTTTACGAGAATCGAATTCTTTACGAGCATAGAAACGCTCGTTTTCTGGAAGGTACATGTCGGCAAGTGCCTCACGTTCTTCTTCATCATTCCAACGAATGCGCTCATCCCAGTTGATGTGAGGAGGATCAAGCTCTTCGCCATATTCATTCTCTTCGAATATGTGTTCGCCTATTCCTTCTTCACCAAGAATGCGGTGAGCAATAGAATCCTTTACCCAATGTATGAATTGACGGTACTCATTATTAGTGAGCTCTGTGTCATCCATATAGAAAGCCTGAACGGAAACCGTTTTAGCTTTTGTGACATTAGCATGGGGAACATCCTGATCACTGGGCCCCATAACAAAGGATCCAAAGTGGATGTAGTTCATCCCATAGGGATTAACTTGGTAGAAATCTGGTCGCGGATAAGCTCCCACAAGCTCTCCTCGACTGCCCCCATTACAGCTAGCTAGTAGTGTAATAAGTGCAATTCCCAAGATCAATTTATTCATCTTGCTAGTATTTTTCAATGTCCTTCTCAAATTCCTATTGCGTTCGCTTGTTCTCGTTGATCAAAACTCTTGATGATGTTCTTAAACGAAGACATCAGCGTTTTGTTTCAATTCTTAGAGGAAGCGTACGTTTTTGTAAATCTGTGGAGGGAGCGGTTTCTTTAACTTCATGCAGTAATTCAGCATGATCTCATGACTTCCTGAACTGTAGTTATTCAGTGAGGAGGTCGTAACGTCATAGGAGTAGCCGATACGTACGGCACTTCTACCACCTTGCAACGCATGTCTGTAGCCTAGCATAGGTGCAATGGCATCATCTGCCCTGTAACTAACTCCTAACCACAGCATATTCTTATACATCCCCATTACATTGATATCAAATTGCGTTGATGCCGCATCTGATTTCACTAATATACTAGGTATAACATCTATACTCGGACTCACCGAGTAGGTATAACCTGCCATCAAATAGTAATGTCTAGCAGTAGTAATATTCATGTCTTTCAATTGCCCTTCAGAAAGGTGAGTGCTTGAAAGACCTATATAATAATTGGAAGCGTGATAGTAAAGGCCAAGTGAAAAATCCATTGTACCATCTGAAGTGGCACTTGATGAA
>CALFHF010000051.1 GCA_937875855.1 uncultured Flavobacteriales bacterium | reverse complement strand
TTCTGAAAAATAAACTCCTCTCCTTTCTTTTTATCCTTTAATAGCTTACCAATTGGAGAGGCCATAGAGATTACGAAATAGGTTTTTTTCTCCATTTCTACTTGACCTATTCCAATGCTCAGGAAATAGATGCCAGCATCAGTAAATACTAGGTTCCCAAAGCCCACATGTTCGCATGATCTATCCATTTCTATCCTCAATAGATCATCCCTCATATCCAGATTCTTCTGCAATTGCTTGGCCTGATTTGACATCTCTTCTTGCATCATAGCACGTGAAGTTTCATGCTTGTCGCCAGCGCTGCTTTTCGTCTCTCTGTCTCTAGATTCTCTGGCCGAAAGAATGGATATTTCCTGCTCTTGGATTTTCTCGTTCAGCGATTCCATGAGATGCGCATGAAGGCGATATTTCAATGATGAATCATCCATTAAAAATACGCTCAGCCTTTAGTTTAATAGCATCCTTCTCGAACATCCCTTGCATTATATAGGTCATACCAATGGCGATGACTAACATGCCAGCAAGGATATACCAGGTAAAATTGAATCCAAAGGCATCAACCAAATGTAATCCCATATTATGTCCAATAATGTGCGCTACGCTCCATGAAATAGTGAACAATGCCATATATGCTCCAGGTTTTCCTTGATCAGACCTGTCAAGAGCTAAGCGATTCATGAACGGAAAATTCAACATCTCTCCCATAGTCATAAGTGTCATTCCTATCCACAAGAAAGCGATGGAGGGAAAATAGACCAACACCAGATAACTCATGGCAAAGAGCACGATGCTGAAGGAAATGACGTGATACACACCGTATAACCTGCGCTCACAATACTTAATTAATGGCATTTCAGTCAAGAAAATCAAGAGTCCATTGAATCCTAAAAGCAGTCCAATGGCAACTTCATTCAAATGATGGACCTGCTTATAGAACAATGGAACTGTGCTGAAATATTGTACAAAAGGAATACATGTGACTACAATGGTCAAAAGGAAGAAAATGTATGGCCAGTCCTTATAGGGAGATCTACTGGCAAGGTTATTCTTCCGCTCTGATTCTATGACGGGATCCTTCTTAGGCAGCTTATAGAGGAACAAAAGACCTGCGAGAATACACGTGATTCCATCTACCCAGAAAAGTCCTTTATAGCTGACGTACGTGATGATTAACCCTCCTATAGCCGGGCCCATGCTGAATCCAAGATTGATGGCTAATCTTATTAGTGTAACTGAACGCGTTCTGTTCTCTACTTTACTATAGCTTCTTAACGCTACGAAAAGTGCTGGTCTGAATGCATCAGCGAATAAAGTAATGGTAAAGATTCCTATGCAAAATGGGTAGAATCCTTGTAAGTGTTGGAGCACGAAAAAGAAACTACCTGAAGTCAATAATGAACCTGCAATAACCGGATAGAAACCGAACTTATCACAGAGCTTTCCTCCAATGAAAGAACCACAAATGGACCCTGCTCCGAAACAGCTCATAATCCATCCTACTTGCTCTAGGCTGAGTCCCATATCTGCTGTCAAATAAAGGGACAAGAAGGGAATTACCATGGTTCCCGCTCTATTGATGAAGGTCACCAATGCAAGCAACCAAACCTCTCTTCTGAATCCCTGGAAAGAATCCAAATAGAAATTATAAGCCCTACTAAACATTCGGCAAATTTCTGTCAATTGATGCTAAGAACAGAGCTGTTTCTTTTCTATTATTACAGACTTGTGCACGAATAATAAAAGGAACAATCAGCGAATAACAGTGAAGCTTCCTTCATAGATAACGGGGAAATTATAGGCATCCCTTATACGCGCTGTGAAAGCATGAACACCAAGCTGAGAATACTCAGGAACCCAAGGAATATCTGGAGAATCAGTCTGAAAAAGGATCTGCCCGTAGCGATCGAAAATGGTCAATTCATACTCGGCAAGTTCTCCTGTTACTACCGCTTTGAAAAAATCATTGACCCCATCTTGGTTCAGGGTGACTGCATTTGGAGCATAGAAGGCATGACCTCTGACGATGTATGGCCTAGCTATCTGATCAACACAACCGAAGTCATTAGTAGCCACTAAAGTCACTTCATAGCTACCTCCTAACGGGAAGATTTGACCTACTTCACAGCCTTCAAAGTTACCAGCTCCTTGAATGATAAATAGGCAGTCATCAGCTCCTATAGATGTGGAAGTGAATTGGACAAATGGATTATTGATATCTGCATAAGGCGGCTCAGCAGAAAATGCAGCTGTAGGTCTTGGAAGCACTTCAATGTAGTTCTCTTTAATCATCACATCTATGCTTGGACACCCTGCCGTGGCCTCTACTTCTAGACGAACATCAAAGAATCCAGCCTGCTCATATTCGTGACTCAAGCTTCCCGGAAAATCACCTGTGTCTCCATCGCCAAAATCCCAATGATACTCTAACCCCATACCTCCTGTAGTTAGGTCCTGGAAATAGGCCGTCTCAGGAGCGCAGCCTCCGTCCTGGGAGGAGAAATCAGCTTGAACAGGATCTACTACAATTGCGAATCCTTCATCTGTAAAAGTACATGGACCATCATCTACTTGAACTGTGACGAGGTATGATCCAGCTTGTGAAAATTGAACATTACTCGGGCTATTAGATACTTCAAGGCCGGCTGTGTCCAAAATACTCCATGTATAAATAGAAGAGCTAGATGTATTTCCAGATACGCTGAAATCGAATTCATTGCCCTCGGTACATTGAGGTGAAATAGGGCCTAATTCCATGAAAAGTACAGGATTCACTTGAATCTCTTGTGAGTCTGTATTAGGACAGGCCCCTGGATTTAAAGCTGTCAATGTGACGGTATAAAACCCTGCGCTAGGATAGGTATGTGCTGGACTTATAGCAGTTGATGTGGAATTAAAACCAGTATCCCCGAAGGTCCATTGAAAAGTCTCGGCATTTACAGATCCATTAGAAAAATCAATAGCGAGTCCAACACAAGGATTATCTGTGACTTGAATGTCGGCTATGGGAGTTAGTGGGACTTCTATCTGATATTCATCTTGGCCTGTGCACCCTCCTTCATTTACCACTTCAAGAAAGATGTCATACACTCCTTCTCCTGCAAAGAATACTTGATCAAGATTGGCCGTAATTAAGCCATTAGAGCTTGCATCACTTGGAATCATCCATGAATAGGTTTCTGGGTCAAAAAGATCTCCGCTTATTCCGAAATCATAACTCCCTTCAGGACAATTCACTCCTATATCTTCTATCTCAGGCTGAGGGGTTTGCCAGATGTTGTAAATGGAAATAATAGTATCAGGGCAAGCCGTAAGTGGGTCTGATATCAGCATCACTTCATAGTTCCCTCCCTCGGCATAAACGTGAAATGGATTCTCGTTATTAGACGAAGTTCCATCCCCAAAATCCCAATAATAATTGCTAGCATTAATACTTTGGTTATCGAATTGAACTCCGAGTCCCTGACAAAACAGACCATTATTCAAATCGGCAAAACCAGATTGGACTAAATCAGGACAGATAAGGACATTGAACTGAAAATCTCTTCGGATCTCATTGATCAAGACTCCATCTCGATATTCCTCAGCGCAGATTCCTATTACATATTGCCCTTGTTGTGTGGGCGTGCCTGTGAGCACCCCTGTGACTGGGTCTATAGCAAAGGCAGGAGAAGCATCTATCTGATAATCGACCGAATAGCCAGGGTTCCACTGAATTCCCACAAAAGGAGGTCCTGAGGCTGGATTAGGAATAGGGTCTCCCTGACTTCCACCGTGATATGGTGCACAAAACTTATAGACAATAGAATCTCCATCGAGATCGGTAGCACTGTTATCGTATACGATAGGAATATTAGCACAAAGCCCAACTGGAGGTAGGCTATTGAAGAAAGGTGAACTATTAAATCCTAATGCATTCACTGAAGGAACAAAAGTGGTATAGGTAGAGCCCCAATTATCAGGATTCGCAATGTTGACAATGGATGAATTTCTGCAGCATCGCTGATAGACCAGGTGATACCCGCTGTCATTGGCAGACAAAGTGGTGGTTCCTTGATAATAACCTCTTTGAACACAGACTGACGCTGATACATTGACACAATCGAAATCAACTTCAGTAGAAATCAAACTGATTTGTGGATTACCTATGGAAATCGTTCCTTGGAAGACCCCGTCTCCGCTGTAAATACTTATCAATGCAGGTGAATCATATGGCCCACCCTGAGAGGCACAATCACGATAAACAAGTAGGGTCAATTCATACAAATCCCCTCCTAAGTGCTCATAACTCAATTCACCACCCACGATATGGAGGGCTTGAACCTGAAAGTTGAACACAAGGAACAATATGACTAATAGTTTCTTCAAGGGACTGAGGCCTTTCATTCAAAGGTACATAGCGCATCAATGGGTTGCTATCTAAATTTCGACATATCTTTAAATCACAATGAAGGATTCTAAAAAAAGATGCACATGGTGTGGAGTAGACCCCATCTATGTGGCTTATCACGACACAGAATGGGGTGTTCCTGTATATGATGACCGCGCATTATGGGAAAAACTCATCTTGGATGGCTTTCAAGCAGGTCTAAGCTGGATTACTATACTGAAGAAACGAGAGAATTTCATCAATGCCTTCCAAGGATTCGACCCTGTGCGCATATCCAAATACACTGAAAAAGATGTAGAACGCCTTATGAATGACGAGGGAATTGTCAGGAATCAAAGTAAGATTAGAGGGACTATCGTAAACGCGAAGCTCTATTTGGAAATAATGAAGAATGATTCTTTTTCAACGTATCTCTGGTCCTTTGTAGGCGGAAATCCTAAGGTCAATAAACTGAATTCCCATGGTCAGATTCAAGCTACCTCTCCTGAAAGTGATGCTATGAGCAAGGCATTGAAAAAACTCGGCTTCAAGTTCACTGGATCCACCATTTGCTATGCATTCATGCAGGCTGTGGGTATGGTGAATGACCACTTAGTGGACTGTCACCGATATAAAGATCTGTCTTAGGAAATAAGAATACTCAGGATTCTAAATTAGGAGTCCCAGCTAATTCATATTCGATAGAGCTTATCTGGATTAATTCCTCTTTAAGAACGGAATCAATAAGGTCCTTTATATACACTGCTGTTGAATAGTCTTCAGAGGTGATTTGACTTACTATGAAAGTGTCAGCCAAGGGATACTTAGATGCTCCCAATCTCTTCTTCTCATTGAACGCACGACTTGATATGATCTCATAAAAGACAGAGTTGTCTTTGTGTTTGGCATAGAGAGGAAATTCCATTCCCAATAATACAGAGTATTCAAACATTAGATCTCATTCCTTAACCTTTGCTTAACCTATTCGGTTTGATTTCAACAGACATTTATACTGATTAAATCTAATCTCAAGGCTGGTACATCAAACTAAACCTTCCCTCTTCGAATCATCTGATTCACCGCAATCAGAGAAGTCTTTTCAAACACAAAATCTTAATCTCTCCCTATGCTCATCAACTATTTGGGCTTTCTACTAGCTGCTTGGTCGGTTATAGGAAATGACCTAATTCAAACCCTAGATACCTTCCTTCAATCGAATAAGAAACAAGATTGGAAAACGATCTTCTTGTACCTAGGAGGAATATTGACCATCGTACTATTTGCAGGTTGGTATCTAAACTCTAGAAATGTGACTTATGGTCGACTTGAGAGTACTACATGGGCGTTTATTGGTATCCTAGCCGGTTGTGAGATTGCGATTAGACACAGGAGGAAAGAAGGCGAAATGAAAGCAGGTGTTCAGCTCGTCCTAGTTGACTTTGGAAAGGTACTGGTAGGTATTATCGTCAATATATGTTCGATAATGCTTCTATCTGAGTTCCCTAATCTGAGCTAAATTCATTCAATAAAAAAGGGCCTCATGATAACATAAGGCCCTTTTTTCTATTGGTTTTATACTTAACGAGTGAACAAGATTTCTCT
>CALFHF010000050.1 GCA_937875855.1 uncultured Flavobacteriales bacterium | reverse complement strand
ATACGCTGAATTGATGATAGATGGGAACTTCACCTACTTGCGTAATAATGAAACGAAATCAGTAGTCCTCCAGACCCCAGCTTTGAATATAGTTCCTGTTGCTAGTATTACAGAGCCCGTTGTTCAGAAGATTGAAGAACCTTTAGTGGCAACAAAGCCTTTAGAACAGCCAAAAGTGACCGTAGAAGAACCCCAGGAGGAAAAAACTAAGGTCACCGAGCCCATCACATCCTTTTCGGAAGTAACCTCAGTTCCTTCTCCAGAAACAGGAGTGACATATAAAGTGCAAATCGCAGCGGGACATAATGTGGTAGACGCAGCCTATTTCAAGAAGCGCCATAAATTCGATGCCACTTTCAATATAGAAAACCATGAGACCTGGATCAAGTATACCACTGGTTCATACCCTATTTATAAAGAAGCAAGGGATAAAAGGAATAATGTCAAAGACAATTATAACTTTGATGGTCCCTTCGTCACTGCCTATAATGATGGCGAGCGGATTACAGTGCAAGAAGCACTGATGATAAGCCGCCAAAAATGGTATCAATAAGACAAACCCAACGCCTCAGCCTACAATCAGTTATACTGATTGTAGCTTGCCTCTTCCTTCATTCTTTCGTCCAAGCGCAAGAGCGCAATGAGACTACCTACATAGGTTTGGGAGTGGGAACACTCACCTTCATTGGTGATGTGAATAATCAGAACAAAGGTCTTCATCCTTCCATAGGTCGCTTAGGTTATCAACTGAGATTTAACACTGGGATTACATCTTACCTAGATGCCGGTCTGGAGGCTATGTTCGGCCAACTCAGCGCCAATGAGAGAGGAACGAATAGGAACCTGAATTTCCTTGCTGAGATTCGCAGTGGAGGACTATACGTAGCTTATAACTTCGATCACTTCTTGAAAGAAGACCGTTTCATCTCCCCTATTTTGAGCATTGGCATAAGCGGATTCGAGTACCTCTCCAAAGCAGATTTACAAGATGCCTCAGGCAGAACATACTACTACTGGAATGACGGAACCATTCGTGATCTCCCCCAAAGTGAATTCGCTCTAGGAACTGCACAAGAACTAGTGCGCGATTACATCTATGAGAGCGATCTGAGAGAGGCTAATCTCGATGGATTTGGTGATTATGCTCAAAGAGGATTGGCATTCCCTATTGGAGTTGGAACAAGATTCGACATGGGTAAATATCTGAATTTCGATATCCATGCACGCTATTACCTCACATCTACTGATTACATAGATAATATCACAAATCAGAGCGCAGGAAACAGAGCAGGAAATGCATCGAATGACCGATTCTTCTATACAGGATTCGCCCTCAGTTATGGCCTTCATAAAGCTCGCCCAACGTTAGATAGCGATGTATTCAGTAATGAATGGTTAGCAAAACTCAATGACAGAGGAGATGAGGATAAAGATGGTGTCATAGACCTTTTAGACAACTGCCCGCATACTCCTCTAGATGTCCAGGTCGATGAACGTGGATGTCCCTTGGATGGAGATAAAGATGGTGTTTCTGATTACCTCGATTTAGAAATGGATACTGCCGAAGGTGCCTTCGTGAATTCAGCTGGTGAGACCTTGGATGATGACTATTTTGAAGAACGATATAAGCGTTTCACAACCGGTAACGTAGCACACCGTTTAGAAGGTACTGTAGAATCTGCAAGTATCCCTAAACCTATCTTCACGCCTAGACCTGGTAAAAAATTCATGGTTCAGATAGGCAAGACTGAAGAAGGTGTGTCCGAGGAACTAGCGACATTACTCCTGAGTATCCCTGATGTTCAAACCATCACTCGTGGTGATACTGTATTCTATATGATAGGAGATTATGACAACCTTCCTGATGCTGTTCGAAGACAACTTGCCTTAGCAAATAGAGGAGTCACAGGAAATGTTGTAAGTGCTGAAGAGGGTGTCATTAATTCAGAATCGACAGATGCACGAAAGATTAAAAGAGAGCTAGAATCAGCTGGAGAGAAATTTGACGCTGAGCAATCTAAGGACGTGATTTGGAGGGTTCAAGTAGGTGCTTTCAAGTTTAACCTTTCGAGTAATATCTTCTCAGGTGTACCAGACATGGTCGTGATTCAAGGAGAAGATGGATTAACTCGTTATTTCTCTGGTGTATACAACAAACGAACTGATGCTGAAGTGTATAGAGATATCCTTCAGAATAGTGGTTTCAATGATGCCTTCATCGCGGGATTCAGAGGTGGAAAGAAGATTAGTATTAGAGAAGCTGTTGGCCCAATGAACGCACAAACTTCTGAAGAGCTATGGAACAGACGCTCTCCTGATGCCTTCAATGAAGATATGATTATGTACAAAGTTCTCTTGGCTAAGAGCGATGGAACTATCTCTGCAAAAAAGCTAGAACAATTCAGAGAATTAGGGAAAATAGAACAATACAGTGAAGCGGGTTCCACCTATTATCTCATAGGAGAATTCAAATCGAAAGAGATTGCCCGAGAGCGACTTTCTGAATACCAAGGAGCGGGTCTAGAAAATGCTTCCATTGTAGGCACCTTTAACGGAAAACCTTTGACTTTGGAGGAGATAGAGGAAATGAAAAAGAACTGACCTCGAAAACATTTAATTAAAAAGGCGGCCCTATTTGGACCGCCTTTTCTATTGTCTTTATGAAGAGGATATTAATGAACCAGTTTGTTTACTGATATAATTTTCTCCTCTTGTGTTAATTGAATTAACAAGATCCCTTTCAATCCTTGAATGTTTAGCCTTTGTTGATTCATTAGATTCATCTGTCGCTTATCTAATAGAAGTTGACCTGCGACATTATGAATAGAAACGTTTGTTAACGCAGCCTCGCTTCCTACTTGAGCCATAATTACTAAATCATCTCCTTGGATGTACATCTGTATAGCATTATTGATGTTCGGATCTTGCTCAGCCAATCCATGAGAAGGGCCTTGATCAGCAGTCACTGGTTGTAATACCAAGAAATATCTATTTGTGAAATCACCAGCTTCCATTTCGATTCCAGTGGGTTGTCCTTGACGAAGGTTATATGTCGTCTCCGTCTGAGCATCATAGATGGCACATGAATTAATCCATGGACAAGAGACCATTCCTTGAACATCAAAGTACACTGTCCCTCCAAGACCAACATACAGTTCCATAGGAATGCTCGTGGTTTCTTGAATAGGCGCTAGTGAGAATATACTGGCAAGGATATCATCAGATCCTCTGAGACCTAAACTCGGCATATTTAGATCTGAACTTTTAAATTCATAGGCATCTAGATTACCATCGAAATCCATAGTTGCGTCTTCATGGAATCTGATTGCCATTTCATCTTTCAAATCTCCTGAGGTAGTCATCCTAACTTTGAATGCATTGATATTGGTATAGTTCCTATAGGTCTGATCTACATCAGACTTAGCCGCTTCTACCATCGACAATGCAGGAGCTGCTCCATCTGTCTGAACCCAGAAGGCTTGTGATGATGGGATATATTGGCTTCCTCCATTAGTTCCAAGTCCAGCTATATAGCTCGTGAATGTTCCTGATTCTGCCACGTACACATATACAGCATCTTTGAGATTCGACTTGGACCAATTCGTATTGTCATCCCAGTCTATTGTGGATGCATATGGATTAGATATTAAGTTCCAACCATCATCTTGAGCTGAACCTGAATTCGTGTAAGAAAGTGACCAAGCGAAAGGGCCCATGATAGGTGTTCCTTTAGCCGTAAGTTTATTTGTTCCACCAGCAACATAGGCTCTGACTCCAACACCATTCGGAATAGGATTAGTGATGTTCGTACAGTTGTATACTCCTAAGTCTTTATGCCCTGAAACTGCTTCATTATAGAACGTAATGTTATTGAACCAGTGTGTTGGATAATTAGACCCCGGAAAACCTGTTGTGATGAAGTCATTCTTCCACTGATTCAAAGAAGACCCTGAAATAGGAGACCCTATTAAGTGCCAATTATTAGTCGGTGTGTTCATGAATCTTTCAACCGTTACATCTCCTACTAATGTAGCTGCGCCTATCTCTCCTATTCTTCCTGTTCTGGTCGAATTGGATCGAATATACAAGAGTCCGTTTGTATTGAATGTTCCCGTATTAAGATGAAGTGTTTCGTACACGCCTGTATTTCCTGATGAGATAAATGCGCTTCCAGCACCAGTCTTATTGATAACTAAGTCATCAAAATCTGTATCTCCAGTAATTGTAGATGCTGTAGTTCCTTCAAAGATTACTTGACCCAAATCAGCCACAAAATTACCGCCACAATTCCAGTTTCCTGTCATATGAATTGTATACCCATTGGTTCTCAAGGTATTTGCAACCGTCATTTGACCTGCGACATTCACATTAGAAATCAAACTATGATCACCAGTGATAGACATGGAATAGAATGATTCAATGCCTGAGAATGTGTAGATAGTTCCACTTCCAATGAACCCCACATTTCCTCCTCTCGCTAGAAAACGACCAGACACATTATTCCAATCTCCAGCCAAGTGAACGGTATGATCCACTCCTGCTTTTCTCACATCAAATGTGCAGGTTTCTATCTTTAGTTCATTGTTGATTTGAATTTGACCATTCAACGTCTTGACAGTTCCCAGTCCTGACCCCTCTAGGACCAATTTATCATAGGCCACAGTAGGCTGAATAATATACTGTATAGCAGTGCCTCTACCGATATACTCTACCGTATTTCCAGGATAATGGAAGTTCCAGTTTCCTGTGGTACCAGGAGTTATTTTGAATCTCAATGTCGCACCTGCGTAATTATGGAATTGAATGAATCCTGCTGCAATTACTTGTCCAACTGTGAAAGTCCCATAGTTGTAAACTTTAACTGTATTTTTGAATTGAGTCGACCTCAATGAGAAATTCAAATTAGCACTTGAATGGATACTGAAGTTTCCGTTATTGAATTTGGCGCCTTTGTTATTTGTGAAAGTCCCACTTCCATATAGGATACCATTTCCATCAAACCTGACCTCTCCAAGTCCCGAGTGAAGTCCATTTAACGTATAATCCCCCTTGAAGATAATCATAGCGTTGTTTTTCAACTCACCTCCTGCTTTGATATTAGCAGATATAGGAATGGTTACCACTCCTCCAGATGTAGTGAGAATTCCTCCTGGATTCAATTCAATTGTCCTTAGGACTTTTGTATTCGTCAAAGTGACCCTATGATTAATCACTATATTTTGCCAATTGGCTGGAACACATCCACAGTCCCAAGTACTATTAGTGTTGAAGCTTCCATGGGCTACCGTTGTATACGTAGCCGCTTGAAGTGACAGTGATCCAATCACTGCAAAAATCACTATTAAAACATTTCTCATCGCTCGTTCATTTAATATAGAGGTTATCCCCTATTACGAGCGCTTGTGCCTTTGGGTTACAGGCAAGGATTTAAATCAATGCCTAAGGATCAATCTTTTGGTCAGTTGGAGCCCTTCTTGATCTGAGGTTAATATGAAGTACAGACCATCCTGCAGGTTCGAAAAATCAAGGATGACATTGGTATCATCTATACTAACAGAATAAAGTTCAGCAGTAATCAGCTTACCGGTGATGTCATGGACCTTGATGATAAGATTTGATATGTAGCTGGCATAGCTTATGAATACTAGGCCATCTGAAGGATTTGGGAATAAGGAGATCTCTAAAGCGTTCAATTCTTGCACACCAAGCACGTTACATGCGTCTGAATTGCCATTGAACATAATGGCTCCTGAATTAAGCGGGTCTAGCCATTCCTTTAATTTCTCGGATGTAGGATTAGGATTATTATTCCAATGCCAAGACATCTTCCCAAAGTAATCAGGTTGATTCTGTCCTCCTGGAAGAATTTCGTTACAATAAGCACTACCTCCTGTCAATGTTCCAATTACAAGCCCAGCACTGTCGAATAGGCCAGCACCTGATGAACCTCCTTCTGTAACCCCATGACCATTAATAGTGGATGCCCACTTGACTGACCAATGTGAATCTGAAACTCCCCAACTAGAGGAGATTACATTCTCTTGGTATACACTTATCTTCTTTGGACCAGCTGAAGGATGATGAATACTCACACCCCCGGCTTGGGTGGCTGCTGAAACATTCCATCCAGCAAAGAACACACCATACGTTGTCGGAATAGCCGATGAAATCTCTACAAGCATAAAATCAGACCCCATAGCTCCTCCATTGTCATTGCTGTCTGCTTTTTTCATGCAACCAGCTATAGTATGAACTTGGGAAATGGGCCCTTCTCCACAGGAGATTCGCTCGAAATTGAAGTAAAAGCGATAGAATTCAAAGTCACTGAAAGTAGACTGCGTTCCTTCATCAATAGAAGAATGCATATTGGTAAGGATGAAGGGTCTACAATCTTGGGCTGTATTGTTCATTAGGGTCCCTGTTGACCAAAAAAATTGACCATTAATTCTAGTTCTAATGCGAACTACGCTTTTCACTTGATCCTCCCAGCCATTAGATTCACTGCAAGAGACATCTACCTCACAAGATTGGCTATCAGCCATTACATTCCGATATCTGTATGCCACGTCCTGTATATGAATTCTACCTTGACCTAACTCAGCATTGGGCTCGGTATATTCTATTCTAAGTTCTTCACCTTGTATCATCT
>CALFHF010000049.1 GCA_937875855.1 uncultured Flavobacteriales bacterium | reverse complement strand
AAGTGTTGAATAACAGTGCTTAAGATATAATCTGAGCAAGAATTTTATGTGACTTGATTTCTCTGAATCCTTGGACATGAATCTTGAAATACTGAAGCATATGCTCAAGCAAGATGCTCCTAGCTTTGGGGTTAGATGCATGAGGTCTTGGTCCTAAATCAGCTTTAAAGGCTAAAAATGATCTCAGAAATTGGGATTCATCTCCTTGAATATAGTCTTCATGTGCAGGGGCTTTGTCATGAAAATGTCCTTCTCTCAAGTCGAAGTAGGCCCCTTTACTTTCCAAGTCAGGCGAGAAGCCCAAAGAGGAGCTTAAGGAAAAAAGATAGAGTAGGGGAATGTCTGCTTGTCTATCCATGCCATGTAATCTTTGAATCCAATCAGAAAGCAGTTCGAATAAAGGCAAATCTTTCTCTTCTTCATGAAGGACATTCTGAGCTACTTCAGCCATAAACATGGCTATGGCTGAGATATAAATATTCGTATTGATGATTTCAGAGCTATTCGTTGGTATGATTTCTTTCAAGCTTGCCATTCCTTGACCATTCCTTCTTTCATAGCATAGCTCTACCCGAGTCATAGGTTCTAGAAAGGCGTTGATTCCTCCTTTTTTTGGATTTCCAACGCTACGTATGAAGATAGGGACTAGTCCTTCCTCTGCCGTGATAGCTTTCAAGATACGGCCATTCTCTCCATACTTCAATGCATGAAGGACAATCGCTTGGGTCTTGACAATCATGAATTCAGGGGTTCAGTTAACTAAGAGGATCTTACTTGTACAGGTGCTCTTAGCTTCAGGGGAAGTCACTAATGCGTAATATACACCAGTACTCACCCGTCTTCCATTAAAATCATTGCCATCCCATACTACCCGGCCTCCATTTGATTGGGTCTGAAAAATTAGATTTCCTGTGACATCCGTAATCTTCACTCGGGAATCTCTTGCAAGTCCGTCTATAGTTATAGGGCCGCTGTACTCAGGTCGCACAGGATTAGGAAAGACGTCATAACATTCATTGTCTATCTGACCAGCCGTAGCGTCAGAGGTATAGCCAAGCACTCCTTGATTCGTAGCAAAATAGACAGTGCCGCGTATAGGGTCAATTGCAATATCCTTGATGTTATTAGAGAACAATGGACTGTTATCCTTAGTGAACCTCAAAATCTGCTGAGAACCATCAGCAGATAAAAGAAAGACTCCATCACTCAATGTCCCTAGCCACTTCCTATTCGCCCCGTCAACGGCTATACTGGTTATGGTCTGATTTCCTAACAAAATCTCTACTACTCCTTCTTGTTCAATCAAGATTTGTTGGAAGTCAATGGGGTCAGTATTGAAAATTCCAGCCGGGCTATAATGAACTGCTGGACCTGAAGATGTTCCGGCCCATATTTCACCATCTAGGTCCTTGGCAATGCATAGAACGTCATTCGTAGGAAGCCCTCCTAAGTTCTCACCGGTGCTCAACTTCTTGATTCGGTCATCAGAACTGTTTGAAATGGTTCCTTGGTAATCATACACCACTAAGCCATTAGCCCTTGGTTGGATTATCCATACCATTCCATCATCAGTATGAATGGTTTGTCCAAGATATGTGCCGGGACTTAGAGTAGGAGAGAGGGAAAAGGAGTTCCAAGTTCCGTTTCTTTGAAATACTTTCAAGGGCTCTGTGGCTCCTGAATTATTAATCCAAAGATTCCCAGCGAGATCGAAATCAAATCCACCTACTTGATATTTCCCCAGATTGATGAGGTTCTCTGAAATGGGTGAATTTCCAAGAGATTCATTGTAAACAATCATGTTTTGGGTAGGAAGGTCCACGCGAATAAGGCCTCCAAACCAGGCTCCGATATAAGCTCTATTTTCATTAAATGGATCAGTGATAACTTCTACGTGATCACGCACATCAGATATCAGGGCTGAATTTCCTTTGAATCTGATCCATGATCCATTGACCAAGGCAGAGCTGGCATCATTGTTATATACATTGTCTCCATTGGGAAGAATCTCACCATGTGCAATCCAAAGTTGGCTGTTCCCCGCAGTGATTTGCCATGCTTTTTCATTGTACGGACCATCTGGGTGTATTGCTGTGTCGTCTGGGTCCATGAAGCGAATGAGTCCTGCATCTTGCTCACCGAGCCATACCTCTCCAGTAGCGCTGAGATATCCAGATCTGTATGAATACAAGTCTGTAAAACTAGGTGCACTTATGCTCTGAAGATTAAAAAGGTTCACATCTCTGACTTGAGCATAATCCCTGTTCACAAAGAGAACTAGGGTATCCCTAACTACTATTTCCTGATTTAACACATTCAACGTTCCTCCAACAAGTGTCCATTGGACTCCATCATAACTGTAGATCTTGTCAGAACTGCCTTCGACATGAGCAAGTAGCTTGTTTTGAAACCGCATTATTTGATTTACCGACACTCCTGTTTCTGGAAAGTCTGTTAAGGGTTGCCAATTCAGAAAATCAGAAAGATTATCAGCACGATCAGCAACGAGGATTCCAGACTCTGTAGCTGCCATGACTTTTATTGGCTCAAGAAGAATATCATAGACGCGCATATTTCCACCTCCGGGAGCTATGAAATAAGAGTCGGCTACTTCTTTCCTTTCAATGTCAATGACGACTATTCCAAAACCACAAGATAGCCAGGCCTTATTTCCGTCTAGCAGAATGCTGTTGATTCTCTTATCCCCAATAACGGAGCTATTCAAGATATCTGGAAGATTGGTGACCACACCATTCTGCATCAGATCTAGATTCCCATTGGAGTATCCGATTAATAAGGTCTTTGAAACCGCTTCATAGCCAAGACGACTTACTCCTACATCAGACAGCCCATTGACTTTAGAATATCTAGCTAGTTCACCATTACTGATGGAATAGGAGAAAAAACCTTGACCTGAAACGGCATAGAGCTCATTAGGAGTCTCTAGGATTTGAGTGACATCGTTATAGGGAAGGTGATCTACCCATTGTCCAGTGGCCAATTGCGCATAGCCAGAGGGACCGAGAAATAAAAGGAATATGAAAGAAAGGAGGGAATGGTTCATCTATGAAGGAGGGGATTGTTCCTTGAAACAACGAAAGTAAGACCTGAATCGGTATACCCTAAAGCTATCTCATGAGGAGAATTGTAATTTCACGCCTTCAAGGCCCGGTAGTTCAACTGGATAGAATATCAGATTTCGGCTCTGAGGGTTGAGGGTTCGAATCCTTCCCGGGTCACTTGATGATCGAAAAGATCTCTTGAAGGTCTGCTCTGAAACTCCGTCAAGCTTGCTTGAAAGGAGATTTGGAGCAGGCCTTCGATTTTTTCGATCCATT
>CALFHF010000048.1 GCA_937875855.1 uncultured Flavobacteriales bacterium | reverse complement strand
CACAGATAATTTGCACAATGCAATCAATTTATCTTCTTCGTTTTTAACTCTAATGTCCCAAACGTGTAGCACTCGGCCAAGGTGAACAGGAATCGCTTTGGCATAAACGAATCCTGATTTGGCTGATCTTAGATGTTGGGCGGTCACTTCTACTCCCACGGTGATTTCTTTCTTCTTATCAACTGTCAAATAAGACGCGAAACTGCCTACGGTCTCTGCTAATGTTGCAGTAGCTCCTCCATGCAATAAGCCAAAAGGCTGATGTGTACGCTCGTCTACAGGCATGCGAGCCGTCAGGCTCTCATCGTCTATAGCAGTGAATTCTATACCTAGGTGTTTTATCATACCATTGGCTCTGGCATTTATTTGGGCCAAGTCTATTTCCTTATCAAACCACATAATATTCTCATTTCGTCCTTAAAGACGATTCTTTCTGCTTGATCCAATTTTCAAGACTGCGTTTGCGAATAATCCTGAATCAGGTTCTAGTTCAGGACGATTATATTTAGGGTAAAATGTACATCCCTATTCCATTCATTTGAGCTGATTCTTTTATAATTATGGACCAGTTCGTTTTAATTCCTCAAGGTGATGTTTTGCTTTCCTCATATTTGTGACATGAGAATTGAATCTATCGAGCTTTCTTCTTTTGAAAGAGAAACATCCTTTTATGGTGAGTTACAGATTCTATCCACCGTGAAGAACTTCGACCTCCAGGCTATCAGAGATCGCTATTTGAAGAGCAAGAATAACAAGAATTCTCTGACTGGAAGCATTGAACGAAGACCTCCTGCATTGGGTGGCCTTGTTTCCTTCTCTTTGAAGGCAGGAAAACTCTTCTCTTTTGAGACGTTAACTGAGATGAAAGAGCCTCGAGGCATCGCTTCTCACAATGGAACATTAGCCTTTTCCTCTGAAAATGAGGTTTTTATATTAACTAATGGCGTTATAAAGAAATTGACGGACCCTTGGTTCTCATACATTCACACCGTAGATTTTTCTGCTGATGGGAAACGCCTTCTCGTCTCTTCTAGCGGATTCGATGTTCTGCTTGAATATGACCTAAAAACACTTACCCGCTGCTCTGAATGGTGGGCATGGGAGAATGGTTTTGATGAAGGAAAAGACCCTAAAACTGGGAATTCTGTCAGGCTTAGCCGAGTTCCAATGATAGGAATCAATAATCTTAGACTTATCCAAGATCCTGAAAAGGATGTGCTGCCAACTGCAATGCGTGCAGCGTTTATAAACTCAGCTGAATATGACCGAGTGAAGGAAGGATTTCTTATCGCCACGTTCTTTCACAAAGGAGCTATCTATTCCATTGAGACAATTACAGGCCAAGCCAAAGAGATCATTAATGACCTGAAAAACCCTCATGGAGGAATGCATTTGCCGGGCAGGTATTTGGCTACTTCAACTCGAAGCGGACATGTGGTTGTCCAAGAGAAGCATCTTGAAACGCGCTATTCTTTCAGGGAACTTGATGCTAAACCTGTTGGATTGGAAGGTGAAGAATGGCTTCAGAATTCTAAAGTCCTCAGTGATGGATCTATCATTACGATAGACTCTAACAGAACCTCTTTTGTGATCTTTCACCCTGAGAAAAAAGTATATGATTTGATTCCTTATCCTGATAATATTGCTGTTCAGGATATGCTTATCTGCAGGAAGGATCATGCGGAACGCTGGAAAAAGGAAATCCGCTTAATGTGAGATCCAACGAATCAACTCAAAGGCCTCCGCATATTCAGCTCCTACTTGCACTCCTCGCACACGAGCGAGTCCTATCAAGAAATCCAAGTCATGGTAATTGCGCTTGGTCTGCGATGCGTAACATGACAAGGCTTTATATTTCTTCTCGATATTCTGCTTCGATACTTTGACATGGAAATTGCTCTTGAATTCAAGGCTGTTCCAAGGCAATTCATAGCCTAACATTGAACAATGCTTGAATGCTCTGAGCCCTTCTTTATAGATCACTTGATGATCCTGATGGATATCCATTGAGTTAGGCATCAAGACCAGATCAGGTGAAATTTTCTTGTTAAGCCTCACCATTTTCTCTAAGATTGCTTGACGATGCGCAGGGAATTCTCTGACCGGAAAATCACCCATACTAAGGTCCTCAGGAGCTATGCCTAAAACCTTGGTGGCAGCTTGCATCTCAGTATGGAGCGTATCAGCCAAACTTCCTTTAGGAAGTGACTTTATACAAGGCGAAAAGGCCACATAGTGAACTCTGATTCCTTCTGAAGCCCATTTTTGTATGCTAGCTCCTGCCCCGAATTCCCCATCATCAGGATGTGGCGCTAGGACTAAAATGCTTTTAATATCCTTCATGAACTTTTCAAGGTTTCTTACCAATGATGATTAACTCATCAGCGAGATGAGGGAACAATTTGATGAACAGATTGCGCTTCCAATGAGAGAAGAGTTTTCTATGCTCAGAACAGTGTATAGTGAAGCCTACGTTCTTCAAAATCTCATGAAGCTCAGGCATTGTGTACTCTTTTACATGCATCCAATCATCCCATATCTGATGCATATCTGTTTTATTAAAATCCTTTACGACTTCAGTGAATCCAGGGTCTAATGTTTCGTTTACTTTTCCTGTTACTGGCAACCCTTTGAATAAACGAGAAACATTCTCGAAGGAAGAACCATTGACCGTAGAGATGTAGAAATATCCTCCTGAAGGAAGGCTGTCATAAATCTTCCTGAACAAGATGTATGGGGAGAAGCGGAAGTGAGCTATAGCATGAGCTAAGAAGAAACAATCAACGTCTTCTTCAATACTCCCAAAATCACCAGTGAAGAACTCAAAGAGATACATCTTTACATCGTTTTCCTTGGCCCAGACTTTATTCGCTTCAACTGCCCAGGGTGCCTCAACGCAGATAACCTCATTTCCTGCTTTCTTCAATCCAATCGAGATCTGTCCTTTACCAGGTCCTAGTTCACAATATCTTTTGGCCTTAAGCCTATGAAGGTCCTCAATCGTCTTTTCAATTCTATAGTCCATATGCTGTGCTGCCGAGTTCTGGGATAGCCCAAATATAGTAATGTTCAATCCTGCGGAGCCTGAATTAAAAGCAAGCAAACAAAAATGATATTAAGACTCCATCTTAAGAACAATTCTTCCTATTGAAAATACTTCAATGCCATAGTTCAAATACGAGTTCTAGGAATTAAGAAGCTCAAAGTGAATTGAGAACAGCGGCCATATTCTTGACCATTTGCTTATGTTCGAATTGCTCTAAGTATTCTTTATTTATTTTAAACCTATTCTTCAAGTTTTCCTTGTCTTTCTGAAGCTCTTCTATGACTTTGGCCACTGCACTTTGATCCTTAGGGTCGACTATATATGCTAAGCCCGAACCACGAAGAACTTCAGCGCAATAACTCTCCTCAACTAATGCCAAAATGGGCTTTCCGACATGAAAATAATCGAACATCTTTCCTGGAAGCGGAAAAGGCTTATTCCCATTAACACCCAATGACAAGGTCAGCACAAGCACATCACAGCGCTTCAGTTTCTCCAAGGAATCCTGCTTTTCAATGAAGCCCTCTATCTCTATCATATCACCTATGTCATAGGCCTTAGATAAAGCAGAATATCGCTCATCTATATTTCCCCACATCTTCAGCTCTACCGATTCTCCTCCTGCTGCTCTGTATTTCTGCAGTCCTTTAAAAAGAAAATAAGCTCCTTGCCCGATTGGCTGATTATAGCCCAATGATCTATAGTCGATTAAATTCATCTTTATTCTTTGCCAAAGGCTTGGATTCAGATAGATCTTCTCGTCATAGTATGGGACTGTACCCGCCATTCCCAATATTAATTTCTCAGAAGCCATTCGTGATCACATGTATGTTGTCAGGGTTCAGATACTTCCTATTTCCGTAATATTCTTTCATCTCTGGCGTCACCACCACAATGCGATCACTATGCTTTAGCATGCGTTTTTCTTTCCATCTGCTCCAAATCCAATGGAGTTTAGAAGGCCAGATCCATCCAAAATGTTCTGTCCATGGATCTCTAATGTCATTGACCCATTTCACCTGATGTTTTCTCTTCAACCTCATCGCTAATTCCATGGCTGTATATGGCGCAGATGAAGAATAGATCAGCTCTATTTTTTCTTGCTCAATGAGCTCAGAAGCTTTTGCTAATGCATTCTTAGGCCAAAAAGAGAAACGTTCCCAGAACCATGGATAACCAAAGGTCCAAAGAAAACGATAGAGTCTTTTCTTAATCAAATAATCAGTGACATCATATGGCTGACCTGCGTGAACTCTATGAATCTCAATGCCCATTTCTAGGATCTCAAGCATGGGCGCTTCATATATTCTTGACCCTACTCTTTGAATATCCGTCTTAGAAACAGTGAGGACAATAGGTTCATATCCCTCTAATCTCAATCCTTTAACTAGAGCTATGCTTCGCTGCACACCTATCCCGCCTGCGGGTGGAAAATTAGGGGCTATGAAGAGTACTTTTTTCATCTCTGATTCTAGTCCAAGTTAGTCAATAAAGAACAGAAATCCATGTAGTTGTTATCTGCTCTGAATTCCTTTTCCCAAAAGGCTCTTGTCCTTTTTCTAGTTGGAAGGGCATTTTCCAGTATTACTTTTTTGAGATGGTGCTTCCAATGTTCTAGATTATCTTTTTCAAGCAAGATGCCTGTCTCCTCGTTAACTATTTCGTTCACGGCACCTACATCAGTTGCAATAATAGGGATGCCAAAACTTATCGCTTCCATCATGCTCACTGGAATTCCTTCAGAACTGCTCAGGTGTATAAAAAAGTGAAACCCTTCTTCTTGATAAAGCTTCATGATGGCCTCGGGTTCCATCCTGCCTTTCAGCTCCACTTGTATAGAAGAATTAAGCTTAGCGCATATATCCTTCAACGTTTCCATTTCTGGACCATCGCCAATATGAGTCCAGCGCACATCACGTCCAAGCGATGCTAGTAGTTTCGGAATCACGGTCACTCTTTTTAGCTCAGTGACAGTGGAACATGAAACAACATTCAGTTTTCCTTCATTAGGTATTGGCCCTAGACCATAATCATCAGTTCCTAAGTGGGAGATGACTACGGGACATGATGCTGTCTGCTTCAGTATCGTTTCTTTGGCCTTTTCTGAAATGGGGAAAACCGTTGAAATTCTTTGGGTTTGTTCCTTTCTGAACAGCTGTTCTTCCATGGGATGACGTTCATCATAAACATCGAATCCATGTGCACGAGAGACGAACACTAAGTCCTTCTTTTCTTCAGAAACCAGACCCAAGACAGTAGCCCAATCTGACAACCAATAGCTGTAATGGATGGCATCCTGCGTTTCTATTTCTAGCGTCAATTGCTGAGCATGCGAAAGAAGATTTTCGGCATGAGCTATTTGATATCTGAAATCACCTCGCACTTTTTTATTTCCAAGATGTGGCCATAGTAATTTGAGCCGACTGAAGAGGCTTGCTTTAGAATTGACTTCTAGCTTTCTCACTTCTACATTCTCTGGCAGTTCTCTAGACTCAGACCCACCGAAAGTCCATGGGTAGATATATATTTTCTTGAATTCTTTGGCCAAGAAAGGCAGTTCTGTTTCCAGAAAATTCTCAGATTTTCCGAATGGAAAATGAAGGGTATAGATATACAACTCACTACGCATTCTTGCTCTGAATAAGGTGCGCGTTCAAAGCAATCCACATCTGCGCGGCAGTGGCTTCATTCCATTCTCCGCGATGCTGTCTTTCCTTCAACCCTTCTATATCTTTAGTTGACAACAAGCTATGTTCCTTGAATCCTGTAGAAGACAGCTGGTCTCCTAAGAAGTCTTTCAACGGCCCCGAGAACCATTCTTTCGTAGGAGCTCCCAAACCCACTTTGAACGTTCGGTTTCGTATCGCTTCTGGCATGACTCCCTTCATGGAGTCTCTTAAAATTCGTTTGGTATAACCCCCGCCTATTTTACTTGAATATGGCAATGAAAAAGCCATCTCTACCAAGCGATAATCCATAAATGGCATGCGTATCTCTACACTACTAAGCATGGCTGCGTTATCGAAATTCCGCAATAAACTTGGGAGCGTACGCAGAAAAAACTCGTCATGAACCATACGGTCAAAGGGGTTCATTCTCCCGAAGTCATAAGGACGATTGCTCAAGGATGGCAATAAATTCCTCGCCACTATCTGTGGATTTGGATTCCTCTTTATTAGCTTTCCTACTTTATGAATAATTGAATTTCGTCTATGAAATGCAGCCTTGATATCTGAAGTGAAACGCGTGTTTTTCTCAGCCCTTATTTCTTCAGCATATAATCCAACTAAGACATCTCTGCTCGCCTCTGCTTCTTCTCTTTTTCCATGCCACTTCTGATGCTCAAAGCCTTGATACACCATATCTCTATAGCCATAAAGCATTTCATCTACTCCATGTCCATCAAGGGATACAGTCACTCCTGCCTTATGCATGCCTTCATACACGCCCATGAGTGCTAGGATGGGCGTAGAACTGAGATTATGAAAATGCTGCGTGCTCTGTAGAATTCTCTCTGGCAGATTCTTCAGGTTTTGTTCAATGTATTCAGCTGATCCGCCTGTGTGTTTTACTGCAAGTTCAGCAAATGCACGTTCATCTTTATCAGTACCTGGAAAGACTGCAACGAAAGCTCTCTGCCAATCGCTTGGACTACGTTCAGCCACATGCTCCTTCATTAAGGAATGCACCATGCCGTATACAGCTGTGCTATCTACCCCGCCACTTAATGCTGTAGCCATAGTCACATCAGAACGCATACGAAGTTTGCAAGCTTCTTTAAATATTTCTCTAAAGTTCTCTTGCTGTGTCTCGTAGCTCTCAGGGATTTCAAGTTTACGATCTTGAATATCATACCACCTTTTCTGCTCGATAGCATCTCCTTTCTGTATTCGAATGAAGTGTCCGGGAAGCAGTTGTTTCAATCCTTGGAAGAGTGTATGTCCTTTACCTTCTAGCGCATATGTATCAGCCATACAGATCTGCAGCATGTTCTCATCGATACTCATACGATGCTCATCTAGCTCGTTGAAGGCTTTGGTCTCACTTGCCCATGCTAACTGATTTTCAGTATTTAAATAATAGAGCGGTTTTATCCCAAATCTATCCCGACATAAGAGAAGCTCCTGTTTTTCATTATCCCAAAGGGCTATGGCCCACATCCCATTAAAGCGATGAAACGCATCCATGCCCCATTCTTTATATGCCGCTAGGATTACTTCTGTATCTGAATCTGTTCTAAATCTCCATTTCTTGGCCAAGAGTTCTTTTCTCAGCTCAATGAAATTAAATACTTCACCATTGAAGATGATATGAAGATTCTGCCCTGTCATATGCATGGGTTGATCAGCAATGGACCTTGAATCTAGGATAGAAAGCCGTCTATGTCCTAGCCCTATTTCTTTATTGAAAATCTGATACCCTCGCCCATCTGGGCCCCTATGAGCAAGGGAATCTGTGAATCGCCTGAGGCTGGCTTCTGAGAGTTCCCTCCCGTTCTTATTCCATATTCCTGCGATTCCACACATGCATGCAAAAGTGGTCTATTTACGCTGAATGCCAAAAAGCATATGCTTTGACCCAGAAATGTGGGTAGTGAATTTCTTTTAGCAGCATTATCCAGCTCTCCTTACATTTACCGACACAGATGGAGAACAGTAGGATTGTCAAAACCGATTGGGTCATAATTACAAGGGCGATATCCACGTGTGCCGTTATTCTTCTTCATGTTGTTGCACCTATCGCTAATAATTTTGGCAAGATTCCTGAAGACTCTTGGTGGCTTGGTAATATCATCAACAGCTTGACCCGATTCTGTGTTCCCTCCTTTTTAATGATCACAGGATATCTGCTTTTACCCAAAGTGAGTTCGCTTGGTGAGTTTCTTAAAAAGAGACTCATAAGAGTTCTGCTGCCCTTCTTCTTTTGGAGCTTGGCCTATTTAGCCTATTTCACATGGTCGCACTGGAACAAAGGAGATGTGGCTGGCTCTAGTGAATGGATATCTTTTTTTAGTGATAAGCTCAAGTTTGGCACCGCATTTCACTTATGGTATATCTATATGTTGGTAGGGATTTATCTAATCATTCCTATTCTCAGCCGGTGGGTCATCCAAGCTACCCGCAAAGAACTTCAATACTTCTTGATCTTTTGGATCGTGCTTTTGTTCTTTGATATGAAGTCATTGAATCTCTGGTTTCCTGACTTTGACCTGAGATATTTCAGCGGTTATATAGGCTATCCTGTCCTCGGATTTTATATTGGAACTTCAGAGAAACACAGAGAACGTTTATGGCACGGGGTATTCATGTTCATTACCGGAGTACTTATCACTGCCCTCGCTACGAGTTATTTCTCTCAAACTACCGGATCCTGGCATCCTGAGTTCAATGCCTATTTAAGCCCCAATGTGGTTCTCGCTTCTGCAGGAATGTTCTTGATTTTCAGGAATATGAACTTCACCATTTTAAGAGGTAGAAAGTTCGTTGATTCAATTTCTGAACGCAGTTATGGAATCTACCTTGCTCACATATCAGTGATGATTATGCTCTCTTATCTAGGCATCGATTGGGCATTCATTCATCCCTCATTAGGGATACCATTGACTACTCTTCTATGCCTTTTTGGAGGATGGGCGATTACAGCGATTTTGTCCAAATTGCCATGGGGAAAGTACATCTCGGGGTAATCTTAGTTTGGCTCAAGAAAAAGCCTGAAATACAAACAGGCTGGCCAAATACGCCATTCCAGTCATTGCAATGAATTGAGCGATTGGAATCAGCCAAGAATTCGTTTCTCTCTTTACTACAGCTAATGTACTCATGCATTGTAAGGCAAAAACATAGAATAACAGTAAGGACAATGACCTCACTGGAGTATAGACTGGCTCTCCTGTAATACGGTCCTTCTCATTGCGCAATAAACTGATTATACGACCATCGTCATCAGCGCTTCCAGCAGCATAAATGGTGGCCATGGTGCTCACAAATACTTCACGCGCTGCGAAGGATGTTACTAAAGCGATACCCATTTTCCAATCGAAGCCAAGAGGTGCAATAACGGGCTCCATGAACTTGCCCATCTGGCCCACATAACTAGCTTCTAATTTTCTTGCCGCTAATTCATTTTCTTGCTCATCAAGGTTTATTATTCCGGCATCTACTTCTTGTTGAACCACTATATCCACTGCGGCCATATCTGCACGTGGCCCAT
>CALFHF010000047.1 GCA_937875855.1 uncultured Flavobacteriales bacterium | reverse complement strand
TTTCAAGGGAAGGATTACCTCATACATGACCTCCCTGGCTGCTATAGCCTCTATCCAGTCTCAGCAGATGAGCGTGTGGTGCTTGACTCCTTTCTGGCCCAATCTAGAGAGAAGAAGAAAGAGCTTGTAGTATTAGTTCTAAATGCATCCCAATTACAGCGTAGTCTATTGCTATTGAGTCAAATTGTTGACCTCGGCTTCCCTGTGATTGCTGCTTTGAATATGGTGGATACGGCAGAGGACGAATCCAAGCAGATTAATATGGAACGCTTGAAAACCATGCTTGAAATTCCATTGGTAAGGATTAATGGGAGAACAGGAGAAGGTTTGGATGAATTGATGAACTTGATTTCAACAGGAGACATTTCATTACGCTCCCCTTTTATCAGTCATTCCCATTATGATTCAGTGACAACCAGAGACGTTCAGGAACAAGTAGGGTTAGACAATATCTATGCAGCTTCACTCTTGGCCTGCCAGCATGGAAAGTCTGTTTACATAGGTACAAGACAATTCTTAGCCATGAAAGAGGCGGGAATTTTCCATCCAATCAGGGCTGAAGTTGAGGATAAACAAGAGCGTATTGTCGCACTCAAGAATTTGCTCAAAGGAGTAGAAGAGCGAGTGGGACAAGAACGAAGATTGATTGATAAAGTAGATGCGGTTTTGACTCATAAATTATGGGGGTCCATCATTTTTCTAGCAGTACTTTTCTTACTCTTCCAACTGGTCTTCGCTTGGGCAACACCCCTCATGGAGACTATAGACGGTGCCTTCGCATGGATAGGAGAGTCGCTGTCTAAAGTATTGCCTGAAAGCGCATTGCGAGATTTGCTCATAGATGGAATACTCACTGGAATAGGAGGTATAGTAATCTTCATTCCTCAGATTGCATTGCTCTTTGGATTAGTAGCGATCTTGGAAGAAAGCGGCTACATGAGTCGCGCAGTGTATCTCTCTGACAAGCTCATGAACAAGGCGGGTCTCAATGGGAGAAGTATTGTGAGCTTAATTTCAGGAGTAGCCTGTGCGGTTCCGGCTATCATGGCTACACGTACGATTGGAAACTGGAAAGAGCGCTTAATCACGATTTTGGTCACTCCATTTATCACCTGCTCAGCTCGCTTGCCGGTCTATCTCATACTAATAGCATTTATCGTTCCAGCAGAGGCGAGATTCCTTGGGTTCAGCATGCAGGGTATCATCATGTTCGGGCTATATATGCTAGGAGCATTAACTGCTTTAGTATCGGCATATTTCCTTAGTAGGATTATCAAGACAAAGGAGAGTTCATTCTTGATGTTGGAATTGCCAGCATATCAAAAACCTCAATTTAGAAACGTGCTTTTGACGGTCTATGAGAAATGTAAAGTCTTCGTATTCGAGGCGGGAAAGGTTATTCTGGTCATCTCGGTAATCCTTTGGGCCTTATCTAGTTATGGGCCACGTGCAGATATGGCCTCAGTGGATATAGTGGTTCAACAAGAAGTAGATGCCGGAATAATAAACCTTGATG
>CALFHF010000046.1 GCA_937875855.1 uncultured Flavobacteriales bacterium | reverse complement strand
GGGTATCTTCTTCAAGTTAAAATTCCACTAGCCGAGCTCGGAAATGCAGAGTTCAAAGTGGAAGAACTTTATGGATTTGAGATCGCATTGGATCAAGGAAATAAAGAAGCGAGAAAAGTACAATACCGTTGGAATAGCCCTGATACTGAAGGGTTTCATCAGAATCCATTACTTTGGGGTGAGGCGCGTATAATCGAAATTAAAAAATAATGAGATCGTTATTTTACATTTTACTTTCCAGCATTATCCTGCTAAATACGTCTTGTTCTGACAAAAATGTGGTCAGTTCTGAGCCTAAAAAAGAAGTAGATCTGAATGCCCTGATTGCACAGATGAGCATCGAGGAAAAAGTAGGCCAGATGACTCAATTAAATCTAGATGTAATATCTGTAGGAGAGGTTTATAATCTGGTAGAGCCCCATTCGTTGGACCAAGAAAAATTAAAAAGAGCGCTAGTAGAAAAGCATGTAGGTTCTATTTTGAACGTAGGAGGACATGCGTACTCACTTGAACATTGGCAAGAAATCATGACGCAGATTCAGCGTGTTGCCACTGAGGACAGTAGATTTAAAATTCCTGTTTTGTATGGAATAGATGCGATACATGGCGCTAATTACCTTACAGAAGGAACCCTGTTCCCGCAGCCGCTTGCGCAGGCAGCTACATTTAACCCTGATCAGGTAGAACGTTGTGCTGCTATTACTGCGTATGAGACTCGCGCTACGGGAGTGCCGTGGAATTTCTCTCCTGTACTCGACCTTGGAAGGCAGCCTTTATGGTCGCGTATGTTCGAAACCTATGGAGAGGATGTGCTGTTGGCCAGGACAATGGGGATTGCCTGTATTAAAGGATATCAAGGAGATGACCCTTCAAATCCTGAGAAGGTCTCAGCATGCATGAAGCATTTCTTGGGATACAGTTATTCGTACACAGGAAAAGACAGAACGCCAGTCTATATCCATGACCGACAGTTGAGAGAGTATTATCTGCCCACCTTCGAAGCTGCGGTGGAGCAAGGTGCACTGAGTGTTATGATTAACTCCGGAGAATTAAACGGAATTCCTGTTCACTCTGACCCAAAGATTCTTACCGATCTTCTGCGGAAAGAGCTGGGCTTTGATGGAGTGGCAGTGACCGACTGGGAAGATGTTATGAAGTTAAAAGATCATCATCGCGTAGCCGCTACACTTAAGGATGCTGTGCAGATGTCTGTTATGGCTGGAATCGATATGAGCATGACTCCTAATGATTACACGTTTACTGATCTCCTTATTGAATTGGTCAAGGAAGGATCTGTTCCTGAATCGCGCTTAGATGAGTCAGTGTATAGGATCTTATTGATGAAAAAGCGACTAGGTCTTTTCGATCATCCGCTTGCATTTAAGCATCATCAATTTCCTGATGTAGGTAGTATTAAACATGATCAGGTGAATTACGAAACGGCTTGTGAGGCCATCACCTTACTGAAGAACGAAAAAGAGATTCTGCCTGTTGAAGCTAAAGCAGGAAAAAAGATTCTCGTTACCGGACCCTCTTCTAACTCTATGATATTATTAAATGGGGCATGGTCTAGAACGTGGCAAGGAGTGGATCCTAAATATAACGATGAAGGAAAACAGACTATAGCAGAAGCCTTGCGTGAAACGTTTGGTAATGCTCTTGTGCATCAAGAAATATGCACTTTGGATGTATTAGACCAAGCCGCATTAGAAGATATCATGAAACGTAAAGGCGAGTTCTCCCATGTCATTATATGTTTGGGTGAATTGCCAAGTTCAGAGACACCAGGAAATATAGAAGACCTGACTTTAGAAGAAGCCCAATTAAAAGCCGTGGAAGGTCTCGCTTCGCTTGGTGTCCCTATGGTGGCTGTTCTAGTCGAGAATAGACCTAGAATCATCTCACGCATAGAACCATTATTAGACGCTGTCCTTATGGCGTATAATCCAGGAGATGAAGGCGGAAGAGCGATAGCTGATATCATTATCGGAAAAGTCAATCCAAGTGGTAGATTGCCCATAACCTATCCCCGTTATGTGAACTCGCTGCTTACCTATGATCATAAGAATACAGAGCGCTTACACTTTGATTTTTCTTGGAACGCATTCAACCCTCAATGGGAATTCGGGACAGGTCTTAGCTATGCTCCAGTATTGTACAAGGGAATGACCTTGTCCACTGACACATTAAGGAAGGGGGAGAAACTTCAGATTAACATAAGCCTGGAGAATATGAGTCCTATTTATAATCATCAAGAAGTGATTATGGTTTTTGTTGCAGATAAAGTAGCGAGTATAACTCCAAGTAACAAGAGATTAAGAGCCTTCAAGAAAGTGAGCTTAGGCAAAAGAGAGAGCGCTGAATTCACATTGGAAATAAGTCCTGAGGATTTGGCTTTCGTAGGTATTGATAACACATGGATTACAGAGGAAGGAGAATTTGAAGTCGAAGTAGGAGGAAAGACATCCAGTTTTTATTATTTGAAGAAATGAAGCAGAGGATTTTAATATGTGCTTATGTGATAGGGCTTCTCGCTATGAGTTGCGAACAGTCTGACCCACCTAATCACGGGCGTTTTGGCGATACCGTTCTGTTCTCAGGATATGAGTGGGATGTGAAGACCAGCATAAGCCCTGTGGGTCCCGGTCCAAATTATTTTAGCGATGATGAGGACGATATCTTTGTGGATGCTTCAGGGTATTTACATATGCTGATTTCAGAGCGAAATGGTATCTGGTATTCTACTGAGATTGTGAGCAAGGACACCATGGGTTATGGCACCTACAAATTCACTATTCAAGGTGATTTCGTCAATATGCCAGAGAATATCGTGGTTGGACTTTTCACTTGGGATGACAATACCTTCTATGAACAAGCGAACTCAGAAATAGATGTCGAGCTTTCTAAATGGGGAGATGTTGATAAAGAAAATACTCTGCAATATGGGATACAACCAATAGCGTTTAGTACCTTTCACCCTGAGAGAGTGTTCAATCCATTGAGTACCGAGAGTTACTTGATTGGAGTTTCCACGCATATCTTCCATTGGACAGAAAGCTTGGTCACTTTTAAAAGCTATTCAGGTGAAACTGAAGATGAGAATATGTTGATTAGTGATTGGGAATTCGACCTAGAT
>CALFHF010000045.1 GCA_937875855.1 uncultured Flavobacteriales bacterium | reverse complement strand
TGCATTCCAATAGCATGTTGGGTTTGAATCTCTACAAGATAGAGTCCCATGTCTAAACCATTCATATCGAATGAGGATGGAAAACCATAATTGAAATCATACGAATATACCAAAGAACCTGTGTAATTGAAGACACGCATCGTAATTAGGTCAGCAGGATGAATCTGAGTTCTGATCTGGAAATTTCCTGATGTTGGATTTGGGAAAATGCTGAATGTAGCTTGAGCCTCTTGCTCCCACAATCCTGTTACACATGCTTCACAACTTTCCCAGCAAACTGCAGGTAGAACTGTTTCTTCAGTGACATTGATAACCCTATTCGTAAACCCATCTGTAGTCTCAGTACAAGGGTCTCCTTCAGTAAGCGTTTCATCAAAATCCCAACCGTCCACAGTGAACTTATATTCTGCAGGTCCCGTTAAAAGATTCACTGTGATTTCGTAGATTCCATCAGCATTATCATCAACCATAGCAGCACAGCCACCACACCAGCCGTTAAAGGTTCCGTTCAGGTTCACCACAGTAATGGCTCCAGTATATGTAGACATGTCTATCTTGAAGGTTACATCAGCTGATGTAGGACCAGCACTGCAATCAGAACAGCTTTCCCAACACACAGTATCCAATGTTGCATCGCCTGATACTTGATACACTCTGTTCGTGAAATTCCCAGTGGTAATTGTGCAAGGAGTTCCTGGAGTGAAATATTCTTGCTCTGTCCATGCGTCTAGTGTGAATTTATATTCAATCTGACCCGCAGCCATATCGACAGTGAGTTCATAAATTCCATCTAAATTATCATCTGTCATGAGCGCGCATGCTCCACACCAGTTGTTGAATATTCCATTTAAATTTACTGCAGTATACGTGCCGGTATACTCTGAAAGGTCAACAGAGAAGGTGACCATATTTTGCGAAAAGCCCCATTGGGTTAAACACAAAAAGAGAATGCTTATAGATAGTTTCATGTGAATTGAGATTTGATTCCATAAATATAGTACAAAGTACCATAAGTAGAAAAATTCTTTATATTTGAACCTCATCAATTAACGATTGTGACAGATAAAAGCATATTTGACGATGACAAGGATCCTTCGGATTCATATGGCTACAGTATCCCGCTTAAGGACTTCTTCAGCTGTGCTTTGTCCGTGGACTGTGCCATTTTTGGGTATGAAGATAATGATGTAAAAATCCTCTTGATCAAAAGAGGAGCGGAACCATTCAAGAATTCTTGGGCTCTGCCAGGCGACTTAATGTATCCAAGGGAAAATCTTGAGGATGCAGCTCAGCGTGTTCTCAAGAGTCTAACAGGCATCGAGAATCTTTTCATGGAACAAGCTCATAGTTTCGGTGGAGTGCAAAGGCATCCAACCGGTAGGGTGATAACTGTTTCATATTACTCCCTTGTAAACATCCAAGATTACAAACCCAAAGCGTCTTCTTGGGCCAAGAAGTTGAAATGGCATTCGCTTAAAGAAATTCCTGACCTCGCATTTGACCATCGTGATATTCTCGATTCAAGTGTGCATTCATTGAGAAAAAACTTAAGAACGCGATTGATAGGTTTTAATTTACTTCCAGGGAAATTCACATTGAAAGACGTTCAGCAGCTCTATGAGTTGATATTGGATCAGAAATTTGACAAGGCCAATTTTAGAAAGAAAGTATTGGCTTCTGATTTTCTAGAACCGCTGGATGAAGTGGAGTCTAATGTACCGTACCGTCCTGCCAAGCTTTATAAATTGGCAGATATAGCAGATAACAGCTCAAGTTTCGAAGTATGAGAATCCTAGCTATCATATCGCTTTTTCTTTTCGCCATGCAAGCCCAGGCCCAAGTCATTCCTGTAAGTGTTGAACAGCGTGATGGGAAATGGACTTTAATTAGAGATGGTCAACCTTATTTTATCAATGGGGGTGGTGGCCAGACTTACATGGATAAGCTTGTAGACATTGGCGGAAACTCTATACGAACTTGGGGAACTGAGAATGCGCAAGAGATTCTAGATGAAGCACATAGCAAAGGACTCACTGTAATGCTAGGCCTCTGGGTACAACATGAACGTCATGGATTTAATTATGATGATACCATAGCTATCAGAAAACAACTTGAAGGATTCAGAAAAGAGGTCATGCGGTATAAGGATCATCCTGCGCTTCTCTTATGGGGAGTAGGAAATGAAGTGGATCTGAATTATTCCAATACCAAAGTATGGGATGCTGTTCAAGACATTGCCAAGATGATTCATGAACTGGACCCTAATCATCCTACTTCTGCCGTGACAGCGGGCCTAGATAAGAATGAAGTAGAACTGATTCTTGAAAAAGCGCCTGACATTGATATCTATGGTGTCAATACTTACGGTGACATAGGAAATGTGCATAAGAACATTCGCTCCTTTGGATGGAATGGTCCTTATATGATTACTGAGTGGGGAGTGAATGGACATTGGGAATGTCCGAAAACAGACTTTGGTGTACCTATTGAACAGAACTCTCATCAGAAGGCTGTGTCTTTTTTCGAGCGTTATGCTTTCATCAGTGATGACAGTGATTACTGTATAGGGTCCTTTGCATTCCTCTGGGGATTTAAGCAAGAGACTACTTCAACATGGTACGGTCTCTTCACCTCCAATGGGAGTTCAGGTGAGGCGGTGGACGCCCTTCAAAGAAGATGGGGGTCAGAACCCTCCAATCGTGCACCGCAATTATTCAGCCTTAAAATCAATAACAAAGCTCCTGCTGAGAGCGTCTATCTCACTGCCAGCATGATGTCAGAAGCTACTGTGGATGTGACGGATCCTGACGGAGATAAATTGAAATATTCTTGGTCCATTGTCCCTGAAAGCACTGACATCAAATCGGGTGGTGATGCAGAATCGGCCCCTGATGCCATATCAGGAAGCATCAAGAAATTCAAGGATGGAAAATTAGAATTCAGAGTGCCTAAAATTGAAGGACCATATCGCTTATTCCTATTTGTATATGACGAAAAGGGTCATGCAGGAACGGCTAACTTCCCTTTCTATGTGCTGCCAAGAAGTAAGGATGAAGAACAAGCAAGAGGGATAGAATTCAAAAAAAGGGAATTGGATATCCCTCCACAGTACTGAAATTAATACGAGCTAAGATTACTTTACCTAAGAACTAAAACATGTCAAGAAAAGCATTTCTACTTCTGATTGTAATTGCATCTTCCCTTGGAGGATTGCTTTTTGGCTATGATACTGGTGTTATCAATGGCTCCCAATTCTATTTTAGTAAATACTTCGCACTTGACTCGGCCGCTAAAGGTTTCGTGGTGGGAAGCGCTCTCATTGGTTGTTTTGCTGGAGCAATTATCGCTGGGCCTTTGAGCAGATTGTTCGGACGTAAGAAAGCTCTCATAATCGCGGCTATTCTGTTTACCATATCTGCCTGGGGTTCAGGTCTTCCTGAAATATTCCCTGAGACAGTTACCATGTTAATTATCTTCAGAATAATCGGTGGTCTTGGAATAGGTTTGGCATCCATGACTGCCCCTATGTACATCGCTGAGATTTCTCCTGCTGAGAAAAGGGGGAACATGGTGACCTACTATCAATTAGCCATTGTTGTTGGATTTTTCGTGGTTTTCCTTGCTACCTATTTCATTGGACAGATGGGAGATGAAGCCTACAATATTGAACGTGGTTGGAGACTCATGTTCTGGTCAGAGCTCATACCATGTAGCTTGTTTTTAGTTCTGCTTTTCGTTATTCCAGAGAGTCCGAGATGGCTTGCTATGAACAATAGAGATGAGGAGGCTTTAGCTGTACTCGATAAAATTCATGGTCCTGAATTGGCAAAAAAAGAATTCGGTGAGATCAAACACTCTGTAGAGATTGACAGCAAAAAAGAGAAAGTAAACCTATTGGCTAAAGGAATACTTCCAATTGTCATTATTGGTTGTGTACTTTCTATGTTGCAGCAATTCACCGGCATCAACGCAGTGTTGTATTATGGTTCTGATATTTTCGAGAAAGCACTTGGTTTCGGGAAGGAAGATAGCCTAGCCCAGCAAATTCTCTTAGCAGGAGTGAACCTGGTTTTTACGTTCATCGCTATGGCTGCCGTAGATAGGATAGGTCGTAAACCATTAATGTACATAGGTTCTTTCGGAATGGCATTGGGCTTCTCACTTTTGACGGTCACTTTGATGATGGAATCCGTTGGTGTTCTTTCCCTAATCGGGGTATTGATTTTCATAGGTTCCTTCGCTATGTCTATGGGACCAGTTGTATGGGTAATCCTTTCTGAAATGTTCCCTAATAGAATGAGGAGTGCGGCTTTATCTGTTGCAGTGGCTGCGCAATGGGCAGCGAATTATTTCGTGTCTCAGTCTTTTCCTATGGTAGCTGAAGGGCCTATCAATAACAATGAATTTTGGAATGGCTCACTACCTTATGTGATTTTCATTGCGTTCATTATTCTGATCATAGTATTTACCTATAAGTTCATTCCTGAAACTAAAGGAAAATCGTTGGAAGAGCTGGAATCACTTTGGGAAGAATACAATTGAGATTAATCGATTCTGAATAGCAATTATGACGAGACTTTATCTCATATTTCTAGTGGCGTTCACAAGCCTTTCACTTTGTGCTCAAGATCAGGATTCCATCACACCTATCGCACCCATCGCTGGAGATGAGTACTTGATGGGTATGTTCCCAAAGGAAGAACCGGCTCGCATACGCCAATTAAGTGTTAGCGGATTCTACCGCTTCTTTAGCACCTATACGATTATGGACGATCCCTATCTTCTTGATGAACCTTCGTTGTCCAATACTCCAGACCGAACGCTTTTTATAGGAGATGATAGTCAACTGCCTAATCTTTGGATGAACATCGCAGGGCGTCCCACGGCCAATACTAGTTTTAGTATGGATGTTTTCATGTTCCAATTCTTAGATGCAAATCTAGGAGAGAGCTATGGAACACAGACTATTGATTCTCTCAGACCTACTGTTTATGCACCACGTCAGGCAGCACGATTAGGAGGGGCACTCGGACTGAACCTTGGAATTAATCTTCTTGGAACATATGACACAGACATAGGCTCTTTCACTGCTCGCATGGGGGGGACACATTGGTATTATTTAAGTGATCTCACTTTCGCTTCATTCAGGGGCTATAATCGCTTTACTTTATTCGAACGTAATCCGTGGGATCCTGTTCAACGCAGTGTGACTGATCGTTATGATAAGTTCTACAAGGAAGGATCTACTCAGCAAGATCTTCGTTGGGGAAATAAAGCATTCCATGGGCTGATTCTGGAAGGTGCTTCGTTGCCTTCTGATCTCTCCTTCTCTTTCCTGGCAGGAAAAACAGAGTTAAATGGAGGGTATAACCTCTTACCTAACTATTCTACCGGAGGAAGATTGCGCCATGATTCTGACAAAGGATTTCAAAGTTTCAACTCCTTCAATAGCCGCACCTATACGGATAGTCTGAATAAATCAAGCGTAGGATTTAATATCCACACTCTCGAACTAGCTCAGGATTTTGCTGATTTCAAAATACATGCTGAGCTGGGTGGAGGTAGATATTATGCACCAGGATATGAAAGCGGTTGGGGTGAAGCATTGAATGTTAAAGTGACAACGAGAAAGGATGTACTGCGATTCCCTATTGAACTTCATGCATTCAGAATCTCTCCTAAAGTGATCAATAACAACGCGGTATTCTGGAACACATCTATCTCAGAGGTCAACAATAATACACTTCCTACAGGGGTTGCAAGCGTTGAAACTCTTAGGCCCTTTGCCAGTTCCATTGTCCCCATAGGATTGATGACTAATAACAGGCAGGGACTTAATCTGAATTCAGACCTAGAATTTGGTAAATTGAAAATAGCTCTTGGGTATGGAGTCTCTGCTGAGATAGAAGCAGTGAGCAATTCCATCACCTTCTCTCATTCAGTAAATCAACTCACGCGTTCACGCTTCTGGCGCTGGAATTTCACTCCTGATATGGGCCCGTATCAACGCTATAATGTGGTCTACAGAGATGCCTATGAAACAGTTCAACTTACTGATGATGTGTTGGGTGAAGTGGTCAATAAGAAATACTTCAATACGGCTGAGATCCAAGCCAAATACAATACAGAGGTCTTTGGCAAAGAACTTTACTTTTTCTTCCTAGGAAGATACGCCTCTGTGGCTCCTGAATTCAACGCACTTATGCCTTTGAACGAAACCGCTTATGTGCGTCAATATTCCAACGAATTAGAGATTTATTTCCAAGCATCTAAAAAGGTTATGATTACGAATTATCTGGGCTATGAGCGCATCCTTGGTAATTATGCCACGCAGGTAGATGAACTAAGTCGCAGACCTAGGAACCAAGAGGGAATAGGACTCGGAACAGGACTGGATCTTTCCCTAGGTAAGAACGCTCTATTCGCTCTAAGACATCGTTATTTTCAATTCGAGGATCGTAGTTTCTCACTGGATAAATTCAGTGGACAAGAAACAATGGTTGAGATCAAAGTATTTTTCTGATGAAAAGAATCCCACTATCAATAGTTTTTCTTTGCCTGGCTTCTTGGCTCGGAGCCCAGAAATTAGAGGTGAAAGAAGTATGGGCATCTGGCTATGCTAGAAGTGTACTCTATGCTGATGAGTATTTTAATGATTCAGCCTCAGACAGCACAACGGCTGCCAAGCTGATGAGCGGTCATACGCTCGTAGACCTTGGGATTAATATCAAACCGTCTGATAAAGTATTCGTTCAAGGAATGCTCCGTGTGCGTAATGATCATGGTGGATTCTGGGGCTCTGGGGTGACCTTTGATGTAAGAAATCTCTATCTGCGAGGACTCATTGGTAACAGCTTCAGATATCAATTAGGAGACATTAATTACAAGCTCACTCCCTACACCTTATTCAATTCTGACGAAGAGCTTTCCAGGTATGAGCCCAAGGTCTTTCAACTCATGCGTGAAATGACTCGTTATGACCTTTTCTATAATGACGATAATTCATGGAGACAACAAGGGGCAACTGGTGAATTCGGATTGACCTTCAAGAAATATGTGGATGGAGTGGACTTTAGCTTTTTTACTTCACGCCTAAATTCAGCAGCGAGCACAGGACTCCTGGATAGACTTCATTCAGGGGGAAGCGTCTTCGTGAAACAAAGCGACTTACTTGACTTTAGACTCACTTATATTGATGCCTTTGATATCCTAGGTACATCAAGCGCAACCAACAGATATAGCAATCCGGTTCTCACAGGCGGAATAGGAATTCACAAACAAATCCAAGATTGGAGACTTGATTTGGAAACTGAATTTGGAACGTCTCAAGAGGAAAAGAAAGTAGGCGAAAGCAGCGCTGAGCGACAAGATTATTTCTCAGATATACGATTCAAGATGAGATATGCTCCCTATAATCTTTCCTTAAGTGTCGCTTACCAAGATGTAGGTGCGGGCTTCCGGTCTATAGGGGCACAGACGAAGCGATTGAATTTTAGCAACGTCCCTCTGGCATATCAGCGTATTGGAGATGGACAAAACTTAAGACCCTTCGGAATGCTTGACATCATAAGGGACGCTAGTCTATATAATACAGCATTGAGTACTTCGCTAATGAGTTATGACCCTGCTTATGGCAACTTTAGACCCTATGGAGCTAGCACGCCTAACAGAAGGAATTTGATTCTTAGTGCTAACTGGGAGGATAAGAAAGGAATGGCCGAAATTCAGGTGACTGGAATATCAGGTTCTGAGATTCAAGGACAGGGCACGGAATCTATTAAACAGTTTAATGTCGTAGATGCAGGTATGATGATCCACATGGATAAGATATTGGACATGAAAAAAGAATGGCTATTCAACTTTGGCTATAGCTCAGAGAAAACACAGCGATTCGGAGAAGCTGATTACGAAGACATCGACTTGAGCAATCAAGTTTTGAGTGCAGGTATGGAGGTTGAGTTCATTAAAGACTTCCAATTCTTAGCAGGATATAGGCTCATGGTCTCAAAGGGGAATGAGTATCTTGCTAGAAAGGACTTAGTGGGTGAGGTTATAACCTTCACTCCTTATGAAGTGGATATGCAACAAGACATGTTTGCATTGGGTGTTCGCTATAATTTCTCTGAGCGTTCCTTGATTAACTTCCAATGGACGAACTATTCCTACCAGGATCAATTGAATTTAAATGATGACCATAGACTGACCGACCTTTCACTGATATATAGAATGAATTTTTGATATGAAAAAGAACATTGTACTCTTCGGTCTATTGCTATTGGTGCTCAGCTCTTGCGAAAGAGATGACGCAGCCTTTGAGGGTCCAGCTTTAGATGATATTTATGGTCCCTTTGTGGTACTTCAGGATTTTGACATCACTGATAGATCAGTTGATTTCGAAGCAGGGGAGACCACTACATTCACTGCCTTATTCTCTAAACAAGTAGATTGGGAAGTGCAGATCAAAGGACTTGAATCAGGAGCAATAAAGAGTATTACAGGATTCTCTGCTGAGCTCAGTACAAGCAACGCCCGCTGGACCGGAACTACCACTGAAATTCCCTTATTCAAAGAGGAAATGTGTGCAGTAGAATTGCGTGTTCCAAGTGATACATTGGTCGTTTATGATACGCTTAATGTCACGGGTGTTAGAAACATTACAGGATTCGTTGTCGCTGATTTCGAAAATGGTTTTCAACCAGGTTGGACGGGATTCGTTCAGTCAGGTGCTGATATGAGCTTTAACATCACAGATGACATTCCTGCTGCTCAAGGCTCTAAGTATTACGATATGGGAGGTGCGGTAGATTGGGATTGGCTTATAGGGCTTATTGATTTTCCTGCAACAGCCTATGGCGCCCCGCATTTTCCGTTAAGCACAGACCCTGCCAATATCTATTTTAATGTCATGCTTTATCTACCCCAAGGCATCACAAACGAAGTAGTACTTTTCCAATTCAGAGAAGATGATAATGGAGACAATATCTATTCTGAAAATAATGAGGACATCTTCTCATTAGAAGTCAAAAACTTAGAAGCAGGATGGCATCAGATTTCTTTGCGCTATGGTGACTTGGCCACACTTGTCAATGGAGCGCCAGCATCTCCTATTGGGAATGGATTATATGAACCCCATAAGCTTTTCAAAATCTCAGTTCTCTTCCTTGCCAATCCTAATTCTGGATACTCACAGACGTTGATGGACTATCTCATATTCACCACAGGAGGTCCACTCGTACCATGAGTATACCTAGTGCCATATCAGGTATACTTCTATTTGGATTACTGTCAGGTTGCATGAGTCCCATTGGGCTTTTCGAAGTAGCTTCTGTTCCTTCTGAAGAAGATCATATAGGTACGTTCTATTCGACCACCGTATTTGAAGATCACCTGTCTAAAGATGTTTGGTTTTCCAAAGAAGCAGAATGTATCCAAGTGAATTCCCAAAGTGAGCATGTATATTCAGGTGAGGGTGCGCTCCATATCGTGTGGGATAAAGGGGCAGGAAATTGTCCTTGGCTGGGTCTCGGTTTTGGTTGGGATAATTGGGCTGGAAAGGACATGTCTAAGATTTATGATCGTGCTGCTATAAGTTTCAAAGTACGCACTGATGGAAATGAACTTTCATCCTTGCCTGTTGCATTGTGTATTGAAGACTATGGAGATCAGCAGGCTTGGGTCGGGTTCAGTCGTAAGATGATGGATGCCGAGGTGATAGGGAAAGACTGGGTAACAGTGACCATTCCAATTCTTGCTTTTAATTGGACAGAATTCGGAGCTGATGTAAGTAATGTCAAGCAATTTATGATTCAGTTCGAAGCCAGCGGAGATATTTATATGGACGATGTGAGAATCGTAGAAAGCGCAGGAACATTGCGCAGCAGGACAGATATCCCCCTTGACATCGCAGGAAATGTGCTGTCTCAGAATGAATTCTGGTTCAACGACAGAGAGCCTACTGTGAGCTTGGCTGGCAATAAAATCTTCTTAGCTTTAGATAAAGATAACCTATATGTAGTCGCTGAAGTGTTGGATTCTGATCCCATGCAGAACACTAAAGAAGGAGAT
>CALFHF010000044.1 GCA_937875855.1 uncultured Flavobacteriales bacterium | reverse complement strand
CCTCTTTGGCAGGAAATCTATGCTAGCTCATAGAGATAGCATTGTCGGAAACACAATACGAAGTTCTAATAATACGCCAATGGTAACTGAGCCTCGCTTACCTGCTGAATTAGATACATCAGACTTTCATGGGCATTTCTCTGTATTGATGCGCGGCCTTTGGAAATTCAATGATCCTATCATGGGAGGGCCTTTCGTTAGCCTCTCTGTTGTCGATGAGAAAAAAGGGAGAATGATAACAGTTGATGGGTATGTTTTCGCTCCTAAATTCGACAAGAGGAATTATATCATGGAGCTCGAAGCCATACTTTATTCATTGAGTTTCTAACCGATAGTTTTGGTAATCAGCATGTTCCAAGTTCACGAAACTGTTCAAAAGCTTTCCATACTTCATAGGACATCTTGAACACTTCCTTTGTAACTTTCAGCAATGGGAGAAACGCATATCACGCAAATCCTAGATAAACATTGCCGCTTCCGTTTCAGAGGAGGTAAACAGGCTTTTGGAGTTATCTGGGAAACCAAGGATGGTCTTGTATTCAGTAGCAAAGAATCTCATGACCGACATGTGAGCGGGAAACACGCTGAGTATAGGAATGATTTGCTCTTCATCGACCGTGATGATGTTATGTTCGCTGAGGTTATAGACTGATTATCGCTACGATTTTTTTCTCGGCAATAGAATTTTGACCATCTGTTTTTCCAGCTTTCTTCGATTCACCTCGGGATTTCTTCCACACCAAGAATACAACCAGCGTAACGTAGATAAGATAGAGAATAAGGCTAATTCTACATCTACTTTTTCTAGGTGTCCTTTCTCAATACTGGCTTTCAGAATAGTCCTAAAATCCTGCTCATACGCATCCCTCTTCTTGATGAATTCCTCGGCTACTTCTTTTTCAAGATGAACCCATTCTCCCGTCAGTAATGAGACTGCATCACTATGCTCCATGGTGATGTCTACATGCAATTTTACGAGCTGCTCTAGTTGGGCAGATTCTGGCCCAACACTTCTTTTCACCTTCGCCATTCCCTGTGTGAATTCATCAGCTACCATTAATAGAAGCTCGGAAAGGATTTGTTGCTTGGAACGAATATGATTATAGAGACTTGGAGCCTCCATACCTAATTCCTTAGCGATATCACGCATAGAGGTAGCCTGATATCCTCGTTTGCGGAACATCTTGGCTGCAGTTTGCTTGATTTGATCTTTGCGGCTAAGAGACATAGCCCCAATGATACGAACAGTCATTAGTCTAATGACTGTGCTCCTCAGAAAATCTAACTAGAGATTTCGATTTTTTTTCATTCATAAGCCTCATCTTCGCGCCAATGTCTGATACCCGTCTTCCAGTCCCGATATTTTTCCTTCCCTTCTTCGGAATGCTCGCTGCAATTGTTCCTTTCGCAATTGATGCATACATCCCAGCCATTCCGAATATGGCTTTAGTCTTCCATGTTGGCGTGGCTCAAATGAATCAGACCATCAGTGCATTTCTTCTTGGCTATGCCTTGGGCCAATTCTTTGGTGGACCCATCTCGGATCAACTCGGCCGAAAAACAATAGGGTATACTGGATTTGCTATTTTATTGATTTCAACTTTTGCCATTCTCTTTGTACAGGATTTCTCTCACTTGAAAATAGTGAGATTCATACAGGCCATAGGTGGTGGATTTACATCCGTGATTTGTATGGCAAGTATTCGTGATGCTTACACTGCTGAGAGCGCAGGCCGTAAATATGCCGTGGTGACCATGATCATGCTGTTCATGCCCATGCTCGCACCTGTTATCGGTTCACTCTTACTTGGTTTCGGTTGGCAATCCATTTTTATAGCCTTATTCATTTTCATATTAGCTGCGGCAGTGACCTATTATTTTGGGATTCCTGAAACGCGGATTATCGAGCATAAATCGGTGGATCTGAAAAAGATTTTCAGACAATTTAGGGAAGTGATTGTGTGCAAAAGCGATGAAGGAGGCTGGGTGATCTTCTATCTTTTCAGCATAGGATTCTCAGCTGCAGTCATGCTCATATTTGTCACTAATTCATCCTTTATATACATGGAATATTTCGGGGTGAGCCCGCAAGCTTTCCCATTGTATTTCGGGGCGAATGTGATTGTCATGATGGCCTGTGTGCGCTACTCCATGGTGCGAATGAAAATTGTACATCCGCATAAGTTATTCACGGATGGTAATAGGATTCAATTCGCTTTCAGCGCTGCTTTAATTTTGTATGTAATCTTTTCTGACCCCTCCTTGTTTCCTATTCTCTTTCTCATGGTTGGCGTAGTAGGAAGCATGGGACTAGTGAATCCAAATGCTGCAGCGGTGTACATCAGTCACTACGATAAACTCAGTGGCAGTGCCACTTCGTTGAACAGCACTTTTATCTTGCTCATGGGAGGACTTATGGGGGGTCTCGTGAGCGTGTGTATAGGCTCAAGCCTTTTGCCAGTGGCCATAGGAATGTTCGCTTGCTCATTAGTGTCCAACATTATTGGCGCAAGCATTCCTAAGCCTCAAGGACAATTCCATAAAAAGTAATCAGGTCAATGGAAAGCGGTGGGTTGGCCAATCAGCGGGCTTATTCAAATGAGCATAAGGCCTCTTGTTAGCGTCTGCCTCTACCTTATGTAATTGATGTTGGTGACGAGTCCATCGGCTTCGCATGGCGCTGAAGAGACGGGGTATTCCCACGGCTAGATAAAATTTCTAGAAGCCTAATACACGCTATTGAAGTATATGACCATATTCATGCCTTAGCAAACTCAGCTCCTGACTCTTTTCCCCAGTCTGATTTGTAAGAATAATTCCAATTCCGTAAGGTATATAGCATGACCAATGGGCATAATCGAGCTTTGGCAGAGCTTCACTTCTTGAAAAAGCCCGTAAGCTGACCAAATGGGTTTCTTGCACATATATCTGTCGTTCCTTAGAAATATCTTGCAATCTTCGCGTATAGACCTAATCAATACCTTCAAGGCATGCAAATGAATCTCACCAGCAAACTACCCGAAGTAGGCACAACCATTTTTACGGTGATGAGTGCGTTGGCGCAAAAACATAATGCTGTAAACTTGTCTCAAGGTTTTCCAGATTTTGATGGGCATAACCGATTGAAGGCCTTGGTTTCAGCGCACATTGAAAAAGGTGATAATCAATACGCTCCCATGGCTGGCCTTCTTGCTTTGCGGGAGACGCTGTCTTGGAAATTAGAGGATCAGCATGGTTATGGCTATAATCCTGAATCAGAGATATGCATCACTGCTGGGGCTACCCAAGCCATTTTCACAGCCATTCTTGCGCTAGTGCATCCAGGAGACGAGGTGATCATTATAGAACCAGCTTATGATTGTTACGCGCCTGCCATCAAGCTTGCTGGAGGGCAGGTAATCAGAGTACCATTTGATATGGTTTTAAGGGACTTGGATACGAGGGCTTTAGATGAAGCCATTTCGTCTAAGACTCGTATGATTATCATCAATTCTCCTCATAATCCATCAGGTCACGTCATTTCAGGCTTGTCAATGAAATGGCTCGAGAAAAGATTAGAAAAATCGGATATTCGAATCCTCAGTGACGAGGTCTATGAGCACATCATATTTGACGGTGCTCAGCATGAAAGTGTAATTCGTTATCCGGGATTACGGGAACGAAGTATGATGGTCTCTTCCTTTGGGAAAACATTTCACACTACCGGCTGGAAGATGGGCTACTGTGTGGCTCCCACATCTATCATGAATGAGTTCAAGAAAGTGCATCAGTTCAATGTCTTCTGCGTAAACCGGCCTATACAGCATGCCTTAGCAACCTTCATGAAGGAAGACATCGGGTATAAAAAACTCAACGCTTTCTATCAACAGAAGCGAGATTTTTTCTGTGATGTAATCAAGCCATCTCGCTTCAAGATTAGGCCCAGTGCAGGAACGTATTTCCAAGTCTTGGACTATTCAGAAATTAGCCAAGATAAAGACATGGATTATGCTGTGAAATTGACCAAAGAAAAAGGCTTGGCTTCTATTCCGGTCTCTGCTTTTTATGCCCAAGCACCTGAGCAGTATCTGCTCCGATTCTGTTTTGCCAAGAATGAAGACACCTTGATCAAAGCTGCTGAAATATTGAACAGACTATGAAAATACATTTGATTCAAAGCGACTTAATCTGGGAAGATCCAGCGGCCAATAGAAAGCAACTCGAAAAACTCATAGGAATCCCTGAGAAAGGTGGAATTATCGTGCTTCCTGAGATGTTTAGTACAGGCTTTACCATGCCAAGCGATAAAACAATCGAGGATATGCAAGGCCCAAGTTTGTCTTGGATGAAAGAACGAGCGAGTCAGCTGGATTGTGTTGTTACAGGTAGCCTGATTATTGAGCATTCAGGAAGCCACAGGAATCGAATGTTCTGGGTTGAGCCTGACGGAAAAACAAGCTATTACGATAAACGTCATCTCTTTAGAATGGCAGGGGAGGATGAGTATTTCAAGGCAGGAGAACAGCGTGTAATTGTGACATGGAAGGGCATTAAAGTTTGCTTGCAAGTGTGTTATGACTTGCGTTTTCCTGTCTGGTCAAGGAATGAATATAATCAGGGTGTATATGCTTATGATCTCTTGATTTATGTCGCCAATTGGCCAGAAGCAAGACACCATGCTTGGCAAGGATTATTGAGAGCCAGAGCCATGGAGAATATTGCCTATTGCGTGGGAGTGAATAGAACAGGAAAAGATGAGAAAGGCTTGGTCTATAGAGGGGGGTCCGCATTCATTGACCCTGTTGGTATTCCCTTGTATGAGGCAGGAAATGAAGAGGAGAATATCGAAGTGAAGATGGATATGGACATGCTTCGGGCCTTCAGAAAAAAATTCCCCGTGGGCTTAGATGCAGACCGTTTTTCTATCGATTGAAAGTCGGAATTACTTGAAGTTCCATCTCCCAGTTCGCGCGCAGTTTGATGGATTCAGAACGATAATAAATGGGTTCAGGTAACCGCTTTTGTAGATAAGAAGCCGCAGTCCAATCACCGCTAAAGTCTATGTCCATCACCACCCAAATCCAGAATTCTGTGGCAGCCATAGGGGGTAATTTCCAAGTGAAACTTCCAGTGGACTTAGTCTGATATAATGGCTTTTTGTCTTTGTTGATTAAGTAGATAAGATAGTTCCCCGGATCCAGGATTAGTTGAAGATTCAATCTGCCAAGACTGGCTTCCGTTGGAACTTTTATTGGCCAAGTAAGACTGTCTGATGTGCTTCCATAAATATCAGTAACAGCAGCTTTTAAAAAGTCGAGACTGTAGTTGGCTCCATACTGCCAATCGGCAGTCAGTTCTAGCTGCATAGGATCTTTCCCAATCAGCTGGTATGGGATTCGAATCGAATCCTGGAGCAAGTGAACGAGGGAAGTATCAACCTTAGAAATAGGTCTGTCAAAGCGAATCCTCAGGCTATCTTGAGAATAATTCAAAGTGGATTTGCCTGGAGCCCAAGGCTTAACGTTTTCCGTCACTCGTCCTAGTTTTAAGCTGTCAACCTTCGTATCAGTGGAAGTAACCAAGGTCAGTTCTCCTGTATTCAATGGCGCAGCGAACCAATAACGCACACTGTCTTTTCGCCCCCAAGTCTCTTTATGCACAGGCTCTCTATCGGCAGGCCATAAAACGTGAAGGCTGTCCACATTCCCGCGGCTAGTTATAAGCACGCTGCGGCCGTCTGTAGTCCATTCAGCCCTCTTGAATGTATGTCCTTCTGAATCTAGTGCACTTATCGAAAGAATTAGATTTGAATCTGGTTCCACATCCGCTGATACCGGGTCTAAGAGAAATCCGAAAGCTTCATTCTTGTCAACTCGCAGATCTTTATCCACGTCTAACAAACCTATTAACTCATAGTCGCCCTTGGCCATATGCCCGAAATGAAAATTCCCTTGCCCATCGCAGCGGGTAACATATCGTGGCCTACGACCAAGTGCGATACTATCCGCTCCTGTTAAGAAAGCAAGCATGCTTACATCAGTTATGGATTCTTGAAATCGCGCTGAAACAGCTTTTCCATGAATGCTTAATGAATCTATGTAAGAACCGGTGGAGAATAGAAAAACGTTGTCAGCCAAGACATTTCCTTCGTTGATGTCTTTAATAGCCTCACCAAGATTGATGGTGTAGGTAGTATTAGGAGTCAAGATGTTTTCACCTAGATCTATTGTTAGAATGCGTGATGATTTCAATTTCACATCAGGATCCTTGGCCAAAGGAGGCGAAAAGAGAATCTGATTCTTGGCCTGTTCTAAGACTACATACTCATCAAAGGTCAGGACAATCTTAGTTCCACTATAATCAGTGGTCATGTTTTTAGGAGAAGCCGAAATGATTCGAGGAGGAACTATATCCTTATCACCTCCTGTTGGGGTGCGCACTTGTGCACAGGACCAAAGCAAGATAATGCAAAGTGATAAAAAGGATGTGCGCATCACTTTCAATTCCATGTAGGGAGATTTTCACTGATCAATTCGCATAGCATGCTCAATCCTACTTCATCCACTTTATCGAAGGTCGCTAACTCATCAGAGTCGATATCCAAGACCATATACACCTCTTTACCATAGAACACAGGCAAAACGATTTCAGACTTACTCATTGCACTGCACGCAATATGTCCTGGAAATTCATGAACATCGGCAACGATGAGGGCTTTTGCTTGAGCCCAAGAAGTTCCACACACTCCTTTTCCATGGGCAATACGCGTACAAGCGACAGGCCCTTGGAAAGGGCCAAGAACTAATTGAGAGTCCTTGACCAGATAGAATCCAATCCAGAAAAACCCGAAACGATCTTTGATTAAGGCCGTGATATTAGCTAAGTTAGCTATCAGGTCATTCTCACCGCTAACCAGTCCTTGGGCTTCTTTATAGAGGGCGGTGTATTTTTCTTTTTTATCCATACTCAGTGTTCTGTGCACGCCAACGTGGCAATGTAGACCTTAAGACCGTCTATCTTCATGAGTAGCTTGGCACATGCTTCAAGGGTTGCTCCCGTGGTCAGGACATCGTCAAGGAGTAGGACTTTTTTACACTCCAGACCTGTCGTGTCTCCGAGGCCAAAGATATCTGCTACATTCTTGTAACGTGCATAAATGCCACTTCGCGTTTGACTCTCTCTATGTTCAGTTTTCTTCAATGCATGGGCGCGTACAAAGAAACCACGCTCTACCATCCCCTCAGCGATGACTTCTGCTTGGTTATACCCTCTTATTTTCCCTTTCTTGGGGTGAATGGGCACGGGGACGATGAAATCTATTTCTGCGAATCTCTTTGAGCGCATGAGTTCATCAGCTAGCATGGCCCCTAAGAGCTTGCCTATGGCTTGATTGTTCTTGTACTTGAGGGCATGGAGCATGTGCTGCACCTTTCCTGATTTATGGAAGAAAAGAAGGCTGGTGGCTGCTTCAAAAGAAAATCTACCTGCTAATCTTTGTTCTATTATATTGGCCTCTTGATCATGCATACGTGTGTAAGGCAAGTCCAGTATACATGCGGTACAGAGCTCTAATTCACCCTTGAAAAGAGTGTTTTCGCAACCCGTACATAAGGCAGGGTAGAAAAGCTCTGTAATACTTCCTATCACGTGCTATTGCATTTTATCTAATTTCGCACTGTAAACCACACAGTGAAAGGGATTTAAAAGATCTGTGTTGGTCTTTTGGATAACAACATTCATCGATAAATTTACCCAATTCAATGGCCACTTCCACAGATTCGAACGAGAAAAAAATTAAGATGCTCTACGGAGTCATTGGAGCACTCGCGGTGCTTCTAATTATTATGGCAGTATTGCTTTCTAGGCAGAAAACAGAATATGTAGAGCTAGTAAGTGAACATACTTCTTTAACTGTAGAGCGAAATGACTTAGAAGCTGAGCTTCAAGAAATGTTGACTCAATACGATGCCCTTACTGTTGACAATGAAGAATTAAGCGCTGAGATTATTCAGCAGAAAGAAGAGATTGCTTCTCTCATGGAGAAAGTGAGCAAGCTTGACAAGGACGATAAAAATCTACGTTGGGAGATTAGCAAGCTAAAGAAGGAAGCAGGTACCCTGCGAAGTATCATGAAAGGGTACCTCTATACTATCGATTCCTTGAATCAACAGAACAAACAGCTGACAAATGAGAATGTAACGTTGAGCACCAATCTGACCACGGTCACTACGCAGAAGAATCAGCTTCAGACCACTGTTGCTGACCAGGAGGGATTGATTAAGACCGGTAGTGTGATTCCAGCTATGAATATGATGGCCAATGGTCTTCGTGTTAAGTCTAGCGGTAAGCAAGAAGAGACGAACAGAGCTTCTCGTTCTGAAATGGTGAGAGCCTGTTGTACCCTTGGAGAGAATCGTATCTCTAAGTCTGGTGCCAAGGTGCTCTACATGAGGATTATCAGTCCTGAAGGAGTGGTCTTAGAAGATTCTAACAGTCCTAATGCGACATTCAATTATGAAGGGGTGACTGGTAAGTACAGCTCAAGAAGGGACTTCCAATATGAGAACAAGCCACAGGATCTCTGCGTATTCTACACGGTAGGTGAAGAGCTGAGCACTGGGCAGTATATCGTAGAGCTATACGAATCAGGCGCCTTAATCGGCAAGACGAGCTTCGATTTGAGATAATCAAACAACATTGATAAAAGAAACCCCCGAGTGAGAACTCGGGGGTTTTTTTTGTTGGAATGTTATTCTGCAGTGTAACACTGAAGTCATGTGTTGAAATGACATTGCTCATCTCTATATCTATTGAACATTTTTGGACATCCCCGTACTGTATTGTTTGATTTGAATTCATTGGAAATTGAAGTTTAAAGGATGGTTGATTGTTCGTGCATATAGAAAGACTAGGGGGCGTACTTTATACATATTGATTTTGGTATTATTTATTGGCTTTTGTACCAATTAAAAGATGCGGTACTGACCTGAATTAGGCACATTAACAGAACCAGGTTAAGCATCAGTATGTGTTCTGTCGGAGGTACTCTATCAGGCTTACTCCACAACAATTGGGATTCTTGACAAGATTTTTTTTGAAGAAGGAGATACCTTTAGCCAAGAACAAATTTTATTCAAGTTGGTTCCTAGAAATCCTGAAATAGCGAGTAAGAAGGCACACGTTTTGGATGGGGGTATAGCTCAATACTATGGAGGATGAAGGGCTAAGCATGGATGATGAGGTGCCTTTTGTCAAGACTATTGCGCGTAATATCTTCTTCATTAATGATGCAACGCAAAGTGAAGCAAGCTCAACGGTCTTCGAACGTTACCTCAAACATGAAGAAACTCTTGGTTCAGATGAGTTGAATAGTCAGAGCAATGTGCCCATGAGAATGCAAATTTAGCTCACTGCCCAAATCGGGATTTTGTATGTCGACCTCATGCTCCCTGAACACTTAGACGTTTCTATTACATAAAGCGATATCAGCCGAAGGGCGTTGGCAGAGATGACCTTTCTACGAGTAAATACACAAAAGGGGGAGAACCAATTCTCCTTGGAGACGCCTGAAATGGCCTTAGGAAACATCTATATCG
>CALFHF010000043.1 GCA_937875855.1 uncultured Flavobacteriales bacterium | reverse complement strand
TGTTCATGATTGCACCCAATTTGAATCAAATTCATGACCTCCTCGGTAACATCTCCAGCTGTGATGAGCGAATCTACAGCCATATCTACATAATTTCTGTAGGCAAAGACTTCATCCACACCAGGGCGAGTGATAAAACCTCGGGAGGCTCGGGAAAGTCGTTCTCCAATTCCTTGATAATAGGAATTGAAAAGAAAGGAAAACGCTGGGTCGAACACCTTGTATCCTGGCATAAATGGTTTAAGGATAAAATCTTCAAAAAACCAAGTCGTATGTGCGAGATGCCATTTGACAGGACTTACAAATTCTGCTGGTTGGGGAATGAAATCTTCCTTATTTAATGGCGCACAAATCGTTACAGTACGAGCGCGTACTTCATGAAACAACTGCATGACTGGTTTGGATTTCAAATCTATCATCATAGTTCACAAAGATAAAACCTATGTTTTTGTGCGAAACGAAATAACTTAGCCTCCTATGCGTATAGACAAACTTCTCTGGTGCCTCAGGCTATTCAAGACTCGCTCCCTAGCGACCAAAGCATGCGTGGAGCAAAAAGTGAAGCTGAATGGGGATTTCATGAAAGCCAGCAAGGAATCTGGTGTGGGGGATCAAGTGGCCATAAAGCATGGTCCTGCCTGGAAGACCTATAAAGTGTTGAATGTCCCTAAATCAAGGATTTCAGCGAAACTTCTCCCGGAGCATCTTAAGGAGACCACAGCTTGGAAAGACTTGGAAATGCTAGAAAACATAGCTATAGAGAACCGTTTGAATAGGTTGCAGGGACTTACAGGAAGACCGACTAAGAAAACGAGAAGGGACATGGAGAAGTTCTTAGACTCAGGAGACCCTGTAGACAAAGGAGAATAGTGGCTTGTTGAATAAATTCTATCTGTTTAACTATCAATGCATTGAGAAAAAGTGTACCTTCAATGTTGACCACTACAAACCCTCTATATGATGACATTTCTATTCAATAGGGAGCTGGATTACCAATTTCTTGATGCCAAGTTCCAAGATGACCTGTATTTAGCCCGAGAAGTGATAGGTTCTTGGTGTGAGACCTTGGATATGGAATTGAATATCCTTGAATCAGCCTTAGAGCAAGAGCGATATGCCGCTTTTTTGCGTGTTAGCCAACGCCTTACTAGCGGCATGCAATTAGTAGGACTAATAGATGAGATAGCATGGATACAACGCTTAAGAAGTCATTTTGCCTTTAATGGCGTAAATGAAGCCTTTAAGAAAAATGCTTCCCTACTTTCAGAACGACTTTATGAGTTGAATAGCCTGTTCATCATAGAACAACAACGCATAGAGTCACATCTTGAACAGAAGCTCAGGCACAGCTAAGTCCAACGTTATCTTGCTCAGAAATACGCACTCGGCAGTGAGTAGTACTAGCCGGATGAGTGAAGTACTTTTCCACTTCTGGTTGCTTCTCATCCAAGCTATATATATACTTAGATATAAGCGCTTTAAATACTCTTCCTGGGGTATTTGATCTATTTTCCATGATTTTTTGAATTAGCTGTTTTAAGTTATACGTACTGAATAGGTATTTAGTTCAACGTAAACAGATTAGATAGGATGGAACCCTCCATAGACTTCCATCCACACACTATTTCAAATGTCGCATAAGATGGGCCTGTCTTTAAATAAGGGTCTCAAGGAGAAGACACACTCACCTACCTCTAAAGGCCGAATTTTTCACAGCGATAAAGACTAGGTCATACTTATCCTTGACCTTCCTTTGAGAGAATTCAAGTCCTAAGGCTCTGCCTTCAGATCCTAATCGCATAAGTTCAATATGTGTGTCGCGGTTTATGAGCTGCTCGAAGAAACTGTGCTCTACTCGGTTCAATATAGGAGCTAAGAATGACTCCTTTTTCAACGTCCTAAGGGCCTTGTTTTGTACTTCGGCTTTCAATTTGGTTTAGTGATCAATGGTTCCCCAGATATTCTCCCGGGCTGATCCCTACTCGATAAAAAAGCTGCCCTACAATCTCTGTGGTGGTTTAGTATGGCCATTTCATCTGTAAAGTTTCACAGGTGACTTGCAAGCCCTGATTTCATTTGGAATCAAGAGTATATTCCAATACATAATCCACTTGGGGGGAAATTGGAAAAGAGCATCAGAATGCTCTTCATATCTTCCGTATCATCGCAGTAGGATGTACGTCATCATAGATTTAGAGACCACAGGTCATATGGCAGGGAATCGCATTACAGAGATTGCCCTGTTCATTCATGATGGAGAAAAAGTGCTGGAGGAATATCAGACATTGGTCAATCCTGAGTGCTCTATTCCGCCTTTCATTGAACGACTTACGGGAATCAATGATGAGATGGTTAAGAACGCCCCTAAGTTTTACGAAGTAGCCGAAACTGTTCAACGCCTAACTGAGACTTGCATTTTCATAGCCCATAATGTAGGTTTTGACTATGGAACACTTAGAAAGGAATATGCAGAGCTTGGGTTTGACTATAAACGAAAGAGGCTTTGTACAGTTCGTCTTGCCAGAAAGGCTTTTCCTGGACATCCTAAATACAGTTTAGGAAACATCTGCCAAGCACTCGGTATTCAGATTACCTCACGTCACCGTGCATATGGTGACGCATTAGCTACAGTAGAACTCTTCGAACGAATCTTAGAAGTAGACGATGGAAAGATTATTCCTGATGCGCTTCATCATAAGTCCAAAGAAGGCACACTGCCGCCTGCATTGGACCTGAAAGAAGTGGAGGCACTGCCGCAAGCTACTGGCATCTATTATTTCAAAGATGACCAAGGAAAAGTAATCTATGTGGGGAAGGCCATTGACATAAGAGCACGTGTACTCAGTCATTTCTATACCAAAGAAGGAAAGGACAAAGCCATGCATGCTGTCGTGGCGCATTTGGATCATCTGGAAACGGGTTCAGAACTCATGGCTCTGCTCATAGAAAGTGCCGAGATTAAGCGTATTTATCCGCTGTTCAATGCTTCCCAAAAAAGGAAACGAGATCCTTGGGCCATTTTCTCCTATACTGATATCCAAGGCATAAAGCACCTTTCTTATGCGGCTTCCAAGCAAGTAAAGCGCCCACTCATGCGCTTCTATAACATCACACAATGCCGAACCTTTCTTGAGTCCATGCAACAGACCTTTGAACTGTGTCCTAAGTATTGCCAATTACAGAATGTCAATAAAGCCTGTTTCGATTATCACTTAAAAAAGTGCCGCGGTGTCTGTAATGAAAAAGAGAGCATTACTGACTATAACTTACGTGTAGATGAAGCCATTACTTCTATGGGAAGTCTGCAAGGCAGCTTTATCATCTTGCTAGAGGGAAGGAAAGAATCAGAATATGGCTATGCCTACATAGAGAATGGAGTGTATCGCGGATATGGTTTTGCAGAGGGTGAAGTAGACATGGATGCGATGGCTAAAGGTCTTATCTCCCAAGAAGATAATTCAGATGTGCAACGCATCCTTCGTTCGTATTTCAGGCAGACTGAAGCTCCTCAAGTGATGCATGTGGAGGAAGCTCTAGTTGCCGAAGGACAAGCAGTGCTCTCACTCTTCTGAATTCAAAAGTTTCTTACTGAAAATCAATGGACGACTTAGGCGTTTAAAAATCAAGACCTTACTCTGGTCTTTACATTGTTCTCCATCCTTTACCCTCATCTTATGAGCATGAAAAATCTACTGATCCTAATGAGCGCTTCGCTCTTTTTGTTCTCTTTAAAAAAGATGGATCAGAAAATCCTCAAGAAACTCAGCTTCAATTACATTGCTCTATGGAGTTCAATGAGAACTTGCCAAGACTAGGAAACTTCGGGCAACCTTTAACTATTCCTGCAGGACATGTAGCACAGCATCCTGTAATGAATGAAGTGAGCATTCATTATATAGAATTCGTGGATGATTGTTTGACGCCCTTGACCATGGGTGATATAGTATAAAAGGAAAAAGACTAACGCTGTCGGAAATAATACAGTGAATTTTAATCAAGCTGTAAAAGGTGGCTCTAGAGACATGATATATAAGGTAACCCACTCTGA
>CALFHF010000042.1 GCA_937875855.1 uncultured Flavobacteriales bacterium | reverse complement strand
CTAGCTATAATAGAAAAGGATTCATCTCTACCCCCATTGATTCCTGCCTTTCTCAGGCTTTCAATGACTTTGAGATTCTTATTATTGATGATGGAAGTACAGATGGAACTATTGCTTTTCTTCAGAGCATATATGCGCATGAGCCTCGAATAAAAGTCATCCCCGTTGAGAATGGAGAAAGAGGTCGCGCTAGAAATATCGGTTTCAATTCTTCAACAGGTTCCTACGTAATCTTCCTAGACTCAGATGATGAATTCCTTCCTGATGCACTTCATGTTTTTCATAAGACATTACTAGAGAATTCCAGTATTTCTATACTCTGTGGCAAGTACTATCTTAATGATGGAATCACAAAAACACCTGGCCCCCTGGCTTCGCTATCCCAAGGGAATCACTCGAGATCTGTACTATTAAGGGGAAATCCTTTTGCGTGCAATGTACTCGTGAATAAACTCATGAGTCCCTACTTTTCATTTCAAGAAGAAAGGAAATATAGCAGCATGGAAGACTGGCTCTTTCTTCTTGAAAACACTCAGAATCATGACATATATCTTCTAGATTCGTTCACTGTTTCAATGAACGATCACGAGCAAAGATCTATGAGAAATGACCACTTAAAGGTTGTTAATGCTAGAGAAGAGGCAACCGCATATGCATCACAACTTGCTGGCCTTAATAAAAACGAAGTGAAATCCTTACAAGCACATAGTCACTATTTCTGTGCTATTCACGCGTATCTAGGTTCTATGAGATCTATTGCATTTCATCAGATCCTAGCTAGCCTGAAAAAAGGAGGGCCCATCATTGCTCTGATGATTCTCAGTATAAAAGTAGTATTAGGCAGACCGTTCATTCTCAAACTTTCAAGAAGTAATGGCTGACGAGAAGAACATACTTGTACTCACTTATTTCAGCTTTAAAGATGGATTGATTCAAGCATACACCTTGCCTTATCTCAAGCTTATTCATAAGGTCAGTCCCCAGCGAAAAATCTTCCTATTGACTAAAGAAAAAGAGGGAATGGAGATTACTGCTTCTGAACGATTGAAGATTGATAACCAACTGCTAGAACACAATGTTTATTGGACTCCAAACGACTACGTTCCTTTCGGTGTTCAGGCAATGATAATGCAGGTGACGCTTGTCATGAAATTATTTTTCTTCATTAGAAAACATCAGATAGAAACACTGCATTGCTGGGGGACACCGCCTGGCGTAGAAGCATTCATTCTTTCCAAGCTGACAGGAAAAAGGTTAATCATAGATAGCTTCGAACCTCATGCTGAAGCGCAAGTTGAAAATGGATCTTGGACGAAGAAAAGTCTGGGATACAAAGTGCTTTGGTATTTCGAAAAGAAAATGGCCCTGCATGCTGAAACGCTGATCTACACTGCCCAGAATATGGTTCAATATGCCAAAGAAAAATACGGAGCATATGACGCAAAAGAGTTTGTCAAACCGGCTTGTGTAAACCTAGATCAGTTTTCTAAGTCACATGTGAAGAATAATACCTTGCTCAATGAGCTAGGGTTAAAAGACAAAGTAGTAGCACTTTATACAGGTAAATTTGGAGGAATCTATCATGATGTTGAAGTGTTTCAATACCTCAAAGCCGCATCTGAATTTTGGCCAAACAATTTTGCAGCTTTAATCATCAGCCCAACACCAAGAGCAGAGATTAAATTGTATTGTCACAAGGTTAATCTTGACCCTGACTTAGTGATCTCTAGGTTCGTTCCTCATGAAAAGATAGCCTCTTACATGGGCTTGGCTGATTTCGCGCTTACTCCTGTGCGCAGTGTCCCCACTAAGAAATGCTGCACACCCATAAAGGATGGAGAATACTGGGCTCTAGGGCTTCCTGTTGTCATCACTAGAGATATCTCTGATGATTCAAACCTTATCTCCTCACATAAAATTGGTTCTGTTATTTCAAATTTCGACCCTGATGAAATTAATCGGTCACTCCTTGAAGTACATTCTATCTTGAATCAGGATAAGGATGAGCTTTACACTAGAATAAGATCAGTAGCAGAAACCTACAGGAATTTTAAAATTGCAGAGAATATTTACCAAGAAATCTACTCTTGATTTAGAATATTTGCTCACTCAAGACTCCTTCGCTGATATTTTAACCTCTTCTGCTTCTTAGATTTATATTCAAGGATGAGCAATGATGCAACGAAGAATGGAATACATGGTATTTTATATCTGACCAAGGCTCCAAAATTGTAAGAAGTGAATCCTACAGCAAACGCGAAGAAGATGGCAAAAATGAAACACATCATCAGGAAAGAGTCTTGAGTGAGCAATTTAATTGTCTTGAAAAAACCAAGCCCGATGAAGATGTAGATAGTGGCCAACATTAGAATTAAACTTTCTAAAGCACTAAACATCATCATCACATTCTCAGCCTCGGTGATGTAGGGCCTGAACAGCGTCACGTTTACAGATGCTGGAAACATCATTATAAGCCCCGTATATGTTTCTTCATAACTGCCAAGAGTATAGCTAGAACCTCTACCATACTGATCACTAGTGTTTTCACCATCCTTATAGTGCCAGGTTTGAATTCCTCGCGCTTTCTTGAAAAATGACTCTACAGCATAATCCTCATTGACCTTACCTAATTGTACTATTGAAACTGATATTCCCACCGTTGTCAAGACAAGGAAAAAAGGAAGTGAAACTACTCGAATCAACCTGTTCTTAATCCTCTCTCTGTACTCCATGAAGTACCAGAGAATCATAGCGGGCAGGAAACTCATAAGGATATAAGCCTTCACCTTGAAGATGATGTAGGCAGCAATGACTACAGCTATAATATTGATCAATCTATATCCCTCCTTGCGCTTTATCTTATCCAAGAAGTATAGGAGTACTCCCAAAAACCCAATGGTAATAGAGTCTTTCATGAGCCCTGACCCCCAAAAGAAGACTGACGGAATAAATAAGACAGCAAAAGCCATCTTTTTTTCTATCTCAGGATATCTGCGCACGAACACTAAGAACATCAGCCATACTCCAATGAACGAGAAGAAAGCGAAGAGCAATGTGGTCGTATAGAAATTCTGCATTCCTAGGATTGTGAATATCGAAGTGAATCTTGTCACAAAGAACTCAGCAGTACCTTTCTGATGAATAATCCCCCTATTTGAATTATACTGACCGACATCAATATAGGCCAAGTCTCCAAAAACATAATCCCAATAGACGGAGAAATCAGTAAGCATGAGATTATTCATTGCTACTCCATCTTTGAAATAGGAAAAGGTGTCTCCTCCGTATGTGTAATAGAACGTGTAGATCAACGCATAGCCTAATCCTCCCATCAATTTCAGAACCAGTCCTCTCCAAAAATACTTTCTGTATCTATCATATGCAGGACGAAAAGACAGAATGAGAGCACCACTACCGAACAGTAGTAAGGCGTATATAAAAATCAATAAGACATCTATGAAACTCACCTTGAAAGAAGAGATTTACCTGCAAAAGCAAAGATAGATTAATCTACTTCCTATGAGACATTTCAAATAATACCATAGCTTGTTACCCCTTAAAATCACCCACACTAATCTTGTATGCTTCTATTCTGCACAATGAATGATTACTTCCCCACTGATTCACTTGCTGCAGCTACCCTCTAACTCCTATGGATTTTAGATTTAAGAACGCCATCCAACACATATCCTCTCGAAAACCTTATGGGCATCGACTTAATTTCTTCTTTCAACGCTATATCACTAGATCATAAACTTCCTCTGAGGATATTTTCAAAGTAAAAGTCAATCAAGGAACTCAGCACTTATCCAATTCACAGGAATTGAATTCAATTAAGAATCCGGGGCAACTCTACTATGAAATCTGTGCTGGTTGGAATCTGATTATTCCACTCCATATAAGCGCTTCAGGATTTGAAGTCCAGTGTATTGACTTGAGAAACATCTTAGTTCTATGCCTTTTCAATGATAGTCTCAAGAAATTTAAAAGGCTGAATTCTAAGGATTCTGAACTCCACTTTGAGATTAAAAAGGTTCATTACGCATCAG
>CALFHF010000041.1 GCA_937875855.1 uncultured Flavobacteriales bacterium | reverse complement strand
AATCATCTTCTAATTATTATCGATCTCAATTCTATATTCTTCCAATAAGCTATTTAAAATTGGATACAAAAACGCAGTATAAAGAAGTTCCAAGGCAAGACAAACCAAAAAAGAAAACAAAAATTTACGAGAAATTATACTCAAAAGAGACTTCTCCTCTTATTTTTAGAAACTATCTTACATTTTCATTCAGCGAAAATTTTGAGGATGAATTTTATGTAGGCAATGAGTTTTACGTTAGTGAGGTAAATGAAATGGACGTGCGACATTTTGAATATCCAAAACGTGATGAGAGTGTTAGAGTTGGTAAGATTTATCTCAAAAATGAAAAAGGAGAAATCATATGGTTTTCAGATTTTAAAAATGATCGATCATTCTATCTCCGTATTCCAAAAGAAGGAAGTATAAATCACAGAAAGTAGGAATATGTTGTTTCCATATTCATAAAATGCATCAAGCTACTTCAAAGGATTTAATAAAATCTTGTATCCGACCCTTGGTCTCCGATTCTCTATATCCAATACTCTGTTCTAATGAAAAAGGTATCCTCATCACGAAGTGCTATAGACTTAGACCATCCCAATAAATAACCCAAGTATTCCTCCTCCTTCTTACCTTTGCCCCTAAACTCATTTTATGCCTCTGCTCAAAAAAGGAAATCCTCTTTACGGTATCCTTCATCAGAAATGTCCTGCCTGCCATGAAGGGGAATTTTTCAAGCATAAACATGGCTATCGTTTTAAAGAAATAGGTGATTATCCCAGCCACTGTGCTCATTGCAGGCAACGCCTCTCCATAGAGCCTGGGTTCTATTTTGGGGCGGCATATGTGAGCTACGCCTTGAATGTAGCCTTGATGGTTTCCTGCGCTGTGGCGGTCTATGTGCTTATTCCTGAGCCTGAAGCTCATCATTATCTCATCGCTATATTTTCTATGACCGCCTTGCTTTTTCCAGGGATTTTTAGGTTTTCAAGAATCATATGGGCTACTATGTTTATCCCTTTTGGAGGAGAGAACAAGCAGTTCAAAAAGGATTGAAGGTAAATACCTCGTTTAAGGTAGTTGAAGCAGACCTCTGCGCTTTACCTTTGTGATTCAACAAAAGAAGAGATGAAAGCCGATACACAATCTATCACAGAAGCCAGAACACTCATGCTCAAAAAGGATCATGCAATCCTTTCCACACATTCTTTGGAGTATCCTGGTTTTCCGTTTGGGTCAGTGGTGCCTTACGCGTTGAATGATGCGGGACTGCCTGTGGTACTCATTTCAAGCATAGCTCAACACACCAAGAATATAGGGGAAGACTCCAAGCTTTCTTTGACCATTACCGCAACTCAAGGCGGTGATGTGCAAGCAGCCGCTCGTCTGTGTCTGCTAGGACATTTGAAACTAATGGATTCTGAAGAAGAGAAAAGTCAACAGCGTTATTTCAATTATTTCGAGCAATCAAAACTCTATTTTGATGTGCATGATTTCTCCTTCTATGTCTTCGAACCTGTGGCGGTGCGCTACATAGGTGGTTTTGGGAAAATATTTTGGGTAGATGTAGAAGATTTCTTTTTGTCTAATCCCTTCTTCGGCAGCTCTGAACAAGGAATGTTAAGTCACATGAATGAACACCATTCGGCCAGCATTAGAGCTTACTGCAGCCATTATGGAAAGCTGAATGTCAGTGGTAGAAAACGAGTGCTGCTCGTGGGAATTGACGCAGAGGGAATAGACATAAAAGCAGATGAAGAGCGCCTAAGAATTGAATTCCCGAAGCGCATCAGCAGTCCCAATGAAGCTCGAGAATTACTCACTGAAATGTCACATACCGCGATGGCTGCTTTATTGAATTGAGGCCCTATGAAAGCTCCTTTAGAGTCTTTCTATCTGGATGAAAAAGAGCCCCTGTGTTCTGCTACAAGAAGCATTTTTTCGCATACATCTATAAAGACTACAAGGGGAAGAAACTTCCGTATTTAGCGTTCAATAAAGGAAATCAACTCGAGCATCCCATCCTGGCATCAGGCGGAAGAAAGCTCATCCAGGTCGTCACTTTTCATCCTGAACATGACCTGCCAGCCAAGCAGATTACAAAGATCATGGAGATGGCTATACGATTAGTAGAAAAGGATTGAGTTCCTTTCCCGACCTTTGGGCACATGAAGGGAAGAATCATCCCATATCTTTTATCATTCAAACAAGCAGTCGGCACATCACGTGGCAGCCTGACTGAGAAACTGACCTATTTCATTCATCTACAGGATGAGCAAGGAAATGAAGGCATAGGAGAATGTGGAGTCTTTCCAGGCTTGAGTGCCGAGTATGGCCCAGGCTATCAGAGCGTACTCGCACGTTCCCTTGAAGATTGGAAAAGAGGAACATTAAATCTACAGGACCTACGTGCCTATCCTAGTATACTAATGGGATGGGAAACTGCACTAAAAAATCTCTCGTTTGCGATTACGGGAAAAGTTTTTGAAAGTGATTTCTTGAATGGAAAAGCCATCAAGATAAATGGCCTCGTTTGGATGGGAACGGAGAAGTTCATGGCTGAGCAGATAGCCCAGAAAATAGAGCAAGGATTTGATTGCATCAAGATGAAAATAGGTGCGATAGATTGGGAAACGGAACTTAAGATATTGAAAGGAATTCGAGCCCGTTTCAGTGCAGATGAAATAGCATTAAGGGTAGATGCCAATGGAGCTTTCATGCCAGAAGAAGCCATGAAAAAACTGGATGCACTCGCGGCTCTAAACGTTCATTCCATAGAACAACCCATCACGCAAGGGCAGTATAAAGTCATGGCTGAACTGTGCAAGAACAGCCCTATTCCTATTGCGCTTGATGAAGAGTTGATAGGAGTTCATTCATTGACGAAGAAGAAAGAAATATTAGCTGAAATAGCCCCATCGTATATCATATTGAAACCCAGCCTCGTTGGTGGATTCAGCGGATGTGATGAGTGGATTTCATTGGCTGAAGAACGACATATAGACTGGTGGGCAACCTCTGCACTGGAATCAAATATTGGGCTGAATGCCATAGCTCAATGGACCTCAACGAAGCAACCCATCTTGCCTCAAGGGCTAGGAACGGGAAGCCTTTTTAGCAATAACATAGCATCTCCTCTGGAGGTAGACAAAGGTTTTCTGAAGTATGATTCAGAGACCTCATGGAATCTAGACCTTATTCAATGAGTGCCACAGCTCATATAGATTTCAGCGCTGAATGGCGAGACGAACAGGGGGAATTCATCATTCATGGTGAGCTAGATCATGAAGGCATACAGCCCGTAAAAACGTTTTTAGCAGCATGGCAAGATGCGCGCAGTTTCATAGAAGTACATAGTTCAGGATCTACAGGCAAGCCTAAGCGCATGGAGATTCCTAAGCAATGGATGATCGCCTCGGCCCAGTTGACCCTAAATCAGTTGAACATCAGCGAAGGACAACGTGCGTTAATCTGCATCTCTGCTGCGCACATTGGCGGTATGATGATGATGGTGAGAGCAATCGTAGGAAAGTTGAATCTCTATATCCTCCCTCCTAGTTCCATTCCACTGCTTGATGAAAAAATAGATTTCACAGCTCTGGTTCCTTTGCAGGTGTATGCGCTTTGGGAGAGAAATGGAAATTTAGATACCTACGGAACGGTGATTATTGGCGGAGCTTCGTTAAACAGAAAATGGATCACTGAATTAAAGAAAAGTCAGAATCCAATCTATGCTTCGTATGGCATGACAGAAACAGTATCTCATGTAGCGCTGAGAAAAATTAGCGGAAGAGATTCGGAGGACTTCTTTCAATGCTTGCCGGGCATTAAAGCCAGTGTTGGTGATGAACAGCGTCTGCATTTAGACATTGCACACTTTGATGCGCTGCATGTGGAAACTCAAGACATAGTAGAGCTGATAGATGAGCAAAGATTTAACTGGATAGGGCGTGCAGACAATGTTATAAATACAGGCGGAATAAAGCTCATTCCAGAACGCTTAGAAGAAAAACTATCCGCACTACTAAGCACGGAATTTTTCATCAGTTCAGAAGAAGATGAACGATTAGGCCAGCTCGTTATCCTTTGTATAGAAGGTCAAGCAGAGGGGAACCAGATTCATACACTCTGTAAACAGGTACTGGAAAAACATGAACGCCCTAGGAAGATATATCAGGTGAAGGAAATGAAAAAAAGTGCCAGCGGTAAGATTCTGAAACAGGAAACTCTCCACATGACACTTCTCCTTTGGTCAAAGGAATCTTAATTTTTTTCTTGGGCTTTTAGTTTGCCTTGAGGAGCGCGTTGCAGCACATCAGTCCTGAACATCTCTACTTCAAAATGGTAGCCAGGTTCATCTACTTTGACTTTGATATGGTCCTTTTCTTTTTCATAAGTAACTAGGCTTTTCTGGGAGGTGAAACGCTCCTCCGTCCAGCCATCAGGATCACAGTAGAGCATCAGGTATGTATCACGACCATCGAGACCGGGCTCTCCATAATTCCCTCCATGTCCTCCTGCCTCAATCCAAATCTCATAGGTACCATACCAATAATCCTGCGGAGTTACGAAATACTCAAAGTCAAAAAGACCAACTCCGGTCCCATAGAATTCGCCCAAATGAGGGTTCGATGGGATATCAGGATTATTATCCCAATAACTATAGGGCATGAAATGCGCATAGTCGACTCCGAAATAAGCATAGCCATCTCTACCATCTGGCCCATGATCTGTATGTAGGTGACATGATGAAAGAATGATCATCAATAAAAGCGTGGAGAAATACAATGTCCTATGTTTCATAACTTCGAGATTCTAGTTGCATCTTCACCTAGTCTAAAACCTTGCCAAAAATTGGAATCTGTCTTGAGGAACACTGTTAATTACATATACATAAACCCCATTTCTATTGGGCTTATAGCGCTTTTCTTAGGCTGCCCAGAATTTATTTTCCCACAGTCAGGGACACCCGTTTTCAGAACAACTCCGGCTTCTTGCCATGAAATATGTGATGGTTCTGTGCAATTAGAACTGGACAGAAAGGATACTTCTGTTAATTACTATTGGAAATCGACTGCAGACAATCAGTATCGACCATTGTCTTCCAATTTTCTACTCGGTATCTGTCCTGCTCAGTACAGAGTAAGAAAAATGACCTCCAATCAAGACAGCCTGGAAGACCGCGTTGTTTCAGGACAATTAGAAGGCTATGAGCCGTTAGCAGGATATAGTATAAACACATTGGGCAAGAGAGAAGTAAGCCTGGAGGTTTCCTTCGATAGGCTATTGAACAATATGAACTTCTATGTCCAACTGAGATACAGTTATGACGATGGACATACTTGGAGAAATACAGCCCAATTACATCAGATACCTAATGGAAAAAAAGCCACAAGCAATTATGTAGTGGAGCTTCCTAGGACGTTTGACAATAAACCAGAAGTGGTCATAGAATTCTTCAAGCGTAACTCTGAGATTGAAGAACAAATAGACCTACGCATAGTAGAGGCTCATTTTCAGTCCAAGACTTATGAAGAATACAGTTTCGAGATAGTTCAGAAGGAAAGTATGCGTGTAGAAAGCACCATTTCCAATGAGCTTGAAGGAAAAGACGGATACATCGAATTAAAAGTCAGTAAAGGCACACCCCCTTATTCCTTCGTTTGGAATGATAAAAAAGGGAACCAAAGAATGGATTCACTTATCGCAGGTAGATATATCTCCAGAGTGACGGACTCAAAGGGATGCAGCGTGACCTCAGAATTCCTCATTCAAGCCCCTGAACATTCCCAGGGAGAGCCAATTTTCAGCTTATCCCAGCTATCAAGCGACAAGACGTTCAGACTGAATGTTTCCAATATCTACAGACAAATGTTGGAGCTAAAGTTGACCGACAGCTCAGGAGAAGAGGTAAAAGAATTCAGAATTAACCCCTTATATGAAGATCTAGACATAGACCTTGAACTCTCTGACTTGCCCAGTGGGCGTTACACAGCGACCTTATCAACAGAGGTCTTTTCCAAGAATATCGCCCTCCAAGTCAAATAAGGCCCTAGTTATTCCAATTTTGAAGTGACTTGTTAGAGAATAACCCGCCCAAAGGGTAATTTCTATTGGATATTTAAGCCCAGTATAAAATTGCACAACAGAAAGAACAAGGATATAGTAGCCGTACTTGTCAAAGAGAAAGAACATGATCTCTTTGATGTCCTGTGCTATAGGCAGAAGAATAAGGTGTATTGCGTAATTTTCATTTTCGTAGCCATCACTGCTCTCAATCAAACAGGAATTGACACGACATTAATCACATCCAATGTGACCATGATTTTTGGAGCCATGCTCCTGGCTTTTGGAATATCCTATGGATTTGCTTCCCAAAGCATCATGAGCAATATGCTCTTATCATTCTATAAGAGAGCCCTATTCACGAAAGGGCTTAAAATCAGAGTACCTGGCTTGGAAGGAGTGTTCAAAGCAATGGACAGCCTAAGCGTAACACTAGAATGTGGGGACAAGACTGAGTACTTCCCAATCAAGTGCTAGTGGAAAAGAAAGTAGAGATTCTCTCACAAGAGAAAAAGAATTAACTAAATACAATACGTCAATTTTAATACAACAAAGTAACAATGAGAACACGAATACTCATACTATCAGCGGTCTTTCTAACTGGAATGACCTTGCAAGCACAAGAAGCAGTAAAGGACACCACATGGAAAATGGGTGGATTGATCAGCGCCACGTTCGGACAAGTAAATTTGAGCAATTGGGCATCAGGTGGATTTAATTCGATCAACGCAGCTGGAAACATCAATTATTTCGCGAACTACAAGAAAGGGAAAGGTTCATGGGATAATGACCTACTCATGGCATATGGCCTCTTGAAGCAAGGAGAAGGAGATGTGGCCAAGACAGATGACCGTTTAGATTTCACATCAAAGTGCGGAAGAGAGACTTCATGGAGTCCAAAGTGGAATTATTCACTTCTTGGTAACTTCAGAACTCAATTCACTGAAGGACTGGACGCAAATGGAAATAGGATTTCTGATATTATGGCTCCAGCATATGGATTGGCAGCATTAGGATTAGACTATAAGCCAAGTGATAACTTCTCTTTATTCATCTCACCTGTAACCGCCAAGTTCACTTGGGTAACAGATGAAGTTTTAGCCACCGCAGGAGCATTTGGAGTAGACCCTGGCGAATTCAGTGTAGATAGCTTGGGTAATTTGACAATAGTCAAGCCTGGATCAACCTCAAGGGCTGAATTCGGGGGATATCTGAAAGCCATGTACAACCAGACATTGATGGAAAACGTGAATTTCACAACGAGATTGGATCTATTCTCGAATTATGAAGAACCAACGCAGATCGATGTGAACTGGGATACCATGATTTCACTTCGGGTGAATGACTACATCACTACCTCACTTGGAGTAACTGTTTTGTACGATCATGACATATTAATTGCTCAGCCAGATGGCACTTCGGGGAGAAGAACTCAGTTCCGTGAAGTTTTTGGCGTAGGATTTGCGTATCAGCTTTGATATATTCACACCCTAATTATACCTACCCATGAAAAAATTCATTACATCCTTAGCTGTTATGACGATGATCATCAGCTTCAATGGCCTTACAGCGCAAGAGAAACTCTCTGATGAGAATCCAGAGATAGCTCGTTACACTAAAGCCTTAGACCTGAGCGAGGATCAGCAGAAAAAATTGAGAGCCATCTATGCTGACGCAGAGATGAACCTTAAACAGAACAAAGAAGAAGTCGTGAAACTACGTCAAGAGCGCACTGCTGCAGAGAAGCCAGTCACTCAAGACGAGAAGGGCGCATGGAGTGCTGAGATGGACGAGAGTTCAAAAGAGCGTAGAATGCTTGTGGAGGAAAGAAACAAGCTGATGCTTGATATCCTAGACGATGAGCAATTAGCCAAGTATAAAGAGTGGAGAGAGAAGAAAGCTACTGAAGAACTTGAAGTTCCTACAAAGGAGACCAAGGTGTTTAAGAGTGATGCGCCAACAAAGCATTAATCTTTATTCAAGCAATATTAAAAAAGGGGCTACATGTAGCCCCTTTTTTTAGTATTTAGATTTCTACAGAAATTATTCTACCAAGAGCGTCAAGTAAATACTCCCTGCCCAAAAACTGCTAGGATCCGTGATCAAGAGCTCTTTGAACACCTTTCCTTCCATAATAAACTCATAGCTGCTTTCAGGATGAGCTGTCACCATTTTCACCATATCAGCGCCCAGCGGGATTTTATGGAGTTCCCTTTCATCCATCTCAGTGAAATAGGACGTATTGAAATCAGGCTTGAGGATATAGGTCTTGCCTAGGCCTAAGACACCCCCTGATTTCTCTATGACATTCATTTCCTCCAGCTCTTTTTTAGAGCCGTAAGCGAAATACACTTTATGCAAGGATTTATCTAGCATTCCGCTGATCATAACCTGAGTTTGATATTCATCAAAAAGCGCAGCATAACTGGCCTCCATACTCACAAGACTCTCTTTAAGTAAATTAATTGCTTTTTCTTTTTCCAAAAGATCCAGCTTCAGGTTGGCCACTATTTTCTCAAATTCATAGCCCTTCAGATTAGATTTCTTGAGTTTTGCCTCGAGTGCACCTATCTGCTTGTGATTGAGGCTTAAAAGCTCATTCACTCTATTTATATCCTTGATAATCTGCTCTTTAGGAGATTTGGCCAATTTTTCATTGTCCATTAGAGTATTATTCAAGAGATTCTCGCGAATCGCAATATCTCTGATATTCCCTTGAATTGCCACTAATCCTTCCGAGAGATCATAGACGGCAAGGTCTTTTTGGGCCATGGTTTCCTCCAAGGCTGCCTTTTCAGCTTTCAGTTTATCAAGCTCCTCTGTACTGCATGAACTCAGAATAGCTACTATTCCAAGTCCGATAATCCAATGCGTTTTCATCTATCTGTAGTATTTCAATGGTTCTAAACTATACTAATGACGGCTCCAGGAAGCTAAAGATTATATAATAGCATGAACATTCGACCAATAGGGTCTAGAGAGCCATGAAACAGCCTTCATGCTAGCTGTATCGCTTGCCAATACTGGCTTAACTAGAGTTATTCACGATTCAAGGCTCAGAGTTGCTTACAATAATGTCCTCTTGTTGATAGTTGCGCTTAATTTTGTAGGCTAGGCATGATACTTGCCAATAATAGAAATCATGAGAAGATACGCCCCATTCTTAATCGCATTAGCTCTACTCTCCCAAACTGACACCCTAGCGCAGACAGGTTTCACGACTTTGCCTGCCAGGGAAAAAACACGTTTGGCTCAAGAGGAAGACCTTTCATCTGAAAAAGACCCTGCATTCCAGAATTTAATGGAAACAGGAATGATATATTTTGAGAGCAATAAGCTTGATGAAGCGCTCTCATCCTTCGAAGCAGCAGGAAAACTAAGGCCTTTGAACGTATATCCTCCAGTAATGATAGAGGATGTAAGACTGGCTATGACTATGTATGTAGAGCCTAAAAAAGAGGAGCCTAAAAAAGAAGAGACCAAGCCTTCGAAGCCTGAAAACGAGAGCACCGCTGATACACGTGTGGCCATTATGTATGAGAAAGAAATGGCTAAAGTGAAAAAAGGAACTCCGCCTAAGCCTAAAGAAAAGAATCCAGATAAAGAACCGCTTAAGAACGAAGTAAAGCGCGATGCTGAAGGTATGGTGATCTTCGATTCAGGCCATACAAAGGAGGCTAAAAGTGAAGATGTCAAATTGAAAGACGAACGTATCAAAGGAGAAGTAAAGCCCAATGTCGATACAATCAAGCCAATAGTGGAACCCAACAAGATTGAAAAGGTTCCCATGTCAGAAAAGGAAATTCAAGCAGAATTAGGCGCCACATACCCTGACGGAATGACTGAAAAGAAATTCAAGGAGGGAAATAAAGAAGTCATTCAGCGTGTCGTGGTCAAGGACAAAGTCGGAAACGAGTATCGAATGGTCAAGCAAACTTGGGGTGGAGTGTTCTATTTCAAGAACGGAACTTCAGTGACACAGCGCGTCTGGGACGAAGAAGCTCATTAAATTCAATGCTCCTCCGTTTCTTCAACTATGCCATTCAATCCTAGTTTCACACCAGCCTCTATTTCTACGTCCAGCATATTTTCATCAGGCGGAATGGGACAAGAATACTTGTGGCTATAGGCGCAATAAGGGTGATAACTGTTATTGAAGTCCAAGTTAACAGATTCAGTTGTCGGAATACTGAAGTCAATATACCTCCCTCCCGCATAGCTCGTAACACCATTCGTAAGGTCATTGAACGGAATAAAGAGATGTTCTTCAAATCCCTCAATCACTTTCAAATCCAAACTTCTATAGGCGGCTAAGACTAATTCACGTCCGTCCAATTCAAAATGAAATTCCCCATATTTGCGATATAAAGGAGCCCTTTTTGTGGACGTAGGCATAGGAAATGGCTCTTCATCAGGGGTTAACACCCATCTAGCCTCAATACGATATGCTGGGTCATAAGGATAGTAATTGATGAATTTAAATTCTGCCAGGTCACTATCAGTGAGCGGACTATGCTCCGAATCCTTGAAATTTGTGTTTTGCTCTGCTAGGAATAGTTCATGCACTTCTTGACCTCTGTCCTTCACTTGACATGAAGAGGACATCATCAACATAGAAAGAAAGGAAACTAGGAAAAAACGGCTCATTAAGAATCTTTATAGGTGAACCCACAAGATAAACGAAAATCCCCTAGCGCAGAATTTCGTTCTTTTGGGCGCCCGCTTATCAATTCGGGGTAGTAACATGGACAAAATGGATTATTCAGACATAGCACCTTACCGGGATCCTGAGGTACCTCAGGCTATACAGGAGCTGCTTGATGAGTATTCATTTAAGAAAGTCATGCGCTTCGTATATCCTGAGAAGTCTAAAGAGGAAGTAGTGGCTCTCTGCGAAGGAATCACTACTGTGAAGCAATTTCAAGCGAACGTGGCCTACCCTGCTATGAAATTGATGAATAAGACAACCATCACAGAATTGACCTACGATGGTTTTGACTCATTATACATTGACAAGGCTCATCTCTTCATATCGAATCATAGGGACATCATTCTGGATTCTGCCATCCTTAACATGCTTCTTCATGAACATGAGTTAGATACTACGGAAACAGCAATCGGCAGTAATCTATTGACCAATCCTACGGTAAGGCATCTCACTAAACTGAACAAGAATTTCACCGTTCAACGAAATGTTCCTAGGTCTGAGCTTTACAAGAGTTCCTTAAAATTAAGCACGTACATACGCAGTTCCATTAAAGAACGTGGCGTGAGCATATGGCTTTCTCAGAAAGAAGGAAGGGCCAAAGATGGAAATGACCGTACTCAACAAGGATTACTTAAAATGCTCGCTATGAGCAATAAGAACAGCCTCATTGATTCATTCAAAGAATTGAATATCAGGCCTCTATCGCTTTCTTATGAATATGACCCATGTGACGTATTCAAGATTCAAGAATTAGTTCAGGTCAAAGAAGGCCAAGAGTACATCAAAGAAAAACACGAAGATTTACAGAACATTATAGCTGGAATCTCTCAGCCTAAGGGGCGAGTGCATCTTTCCTTTGGCCCATATATCTACGATGAATTAGAAGCTGTAGACGGGAATATTCCTGTGAATGATCAGGTGAAGTGCTTTGCTGAGATCATAGATAGGCACATTCACGTTCAGACCAAGTTATGGCCTAATAACTATGTGGCCATGGATCTAATATCAGGAAGACCAGAGCATAGTTCACACTATACTGCCGAGGATAAATCAACTTTCCTTTCGTACATGGATAAAATCTTGAATGCTTCCACCACTGATAGAACGCTAGGAAAGGAGATATTCTTGAAAAAATACGCCTTTCCTGCGCTCAATAAATCAGCAGCTCTTGCCTCAATTGTCTAATAAGGCATCCATAGTTCCAGTAGAAACAGAATGATAATTAGGTCTTGCTTTGGCATAGATTGCCTTGGCCTTATCCGTATATCTTCCGTCCTTAATCATAGCTGTATAGAGTGGAGTTAGGAACTTCCTACGACCTACGTTGATCAAGAAATTCTCCATAGCTGGGAATGCTTTTTCATAGCCATTCAACACCGCTTTTTCGTACCAGATTCCTTGAATCTCAGCATTCGTGCTGGCCGTTAAGGAGAAGCTTTTATCCAAATCAGCCATACGGTCAGCAGTGAGGTCTTCAGGAATAGAACGAAGGAAGTGAAGCCACTCGTGCGTACTCCATTCAGCAGTAAAAATCTCTGAAGACTTCTTCTCCTTCTTCAACCATGCTCGCATCTGTGCATCCACGGCAGCGAAACGATCTGAGGTAAAACTCTTGCAATTAGCAGGCAATCCCGGGCCGAAAACCCATTCATCCACATTCACTTTCTTATCATGCTTGGAGATTAATTCCTTGTCCAAATAGGTCAAGAAACGCTCTGTAGTCATGTTCTGGAAGGCAAATTGATTGAAATATCCTTTGAGGAAAACATCGGTAGTATCTCGGCCATACGTCTCTTCTAGCATCTCTAAGAACATGTGTCCTTTCTCATACGCGATGTCTGTCATGCCTTCGTCAGGATCTCTTCCTTCTAGGTTCAATTTAAGGTGCGTATCAGCACTCGTTGGTCCAAGTTCCTCTACCGTATGTTTCAGCCCTTGCAGTCCAAGAGACTTCAACATGACAGCATATTCTTTACCATACACAGCTTCCATAATTCTGTACTCGAAATAGACAGTGAATCCCTCATTGAGCCAGAAATCATCCCAAGTTGCATTGGTCACCAAGTTTCCGCTCCAGCTGTGCGCCAATTCATGTGCAATAAGAGAAGTAAGTGAACGGTCTCCAGCGATAATCGTAGGAGTAGCAAAGGTCAATCGCGGATTCTCCATTCCGCCAAAAGGGAAGCTTGGAGGAAGCACGATCACATCATAACGTTCCCATGCATACGGGCCATACAAGTTCTCCGCGGCTTTCACCATGCTTTCCATCTCTGCAAGCTCATAGGCAGCCTTAGGAAGCATCTCTGGCTCCGCATAGACTCCTGTTCTGTCTCCAAGAGACTGGAACGCCAAGTCTCCAATAGATAAGGCAATGAGGTAAGGCGGGATACGCTGCTTCATCTCAAAGCTATACACGCCATCAGCGCTCTTCTCGGTAGGATTAGATGCGCTCATAACTGCCATCAAGTCTTTAGGCACCGTGATTTTAGCATCATAGGTAACACGAATGCCTGGGCTATCCTGTGAAGGAATCCACGTACGTGTGAGGATAGCTTGTCCTTGAGTAAACAAGAAAGGCTGTTTTTTGCCCAAGGTCTGAACAGGTTCTAGCCATTGCACCGCTTTAGACTCAGGAGTAGTAGCGTATACAATTTTCACTTTCTGTGTCTCAGCAGTCACGTTGACCACCAAATCATCTCCGAAATTATTACCCTTCTTCACCTCGAATTTCAAGGAATCTCCGAGCTCATTATAAGCCGCATCTATACGAAGTCCTGAGACATCGAAATGCACTTCAGTAGCTGGCGCATTATGCATGAGTGTATGCGTGACCGTCCCGCTTAACGTTTTGGTATCGAAATCAGCTAAGAGTTCAAGTCCAATATGACTTACAGCAATTTTATCAGGCTGGGCGAAGGAGTGTACATCTTTCACGTATTGTTCGGATTTAGAATCATCTACTTGAGTGGTGGTATCAGGAGCATCACAACTGGCAAGGCCAAGGATGACAGATGATAGAGCGAGAAGGCGAAGGTGATTTTTCATTATTCTTTATTGGGTTCGGTCTGTTCTTGGGGTTTGCCATCTTTAAAGAGGACAACATTATTCAATGGATCAAGGTCAGCCATGCGAAGGCTAGGGTCTATTTCTATGCTTCTGATGTTAGACATAGGCATATCTACGGTGAAGGTATATTCAGGATTCGTCCAGAACCAATCCTTCTCCACCACATATTTTCCATCAAAGCTTTCCTGCTTCGCACCGCGCATGATTCCCAGGGGAATAGTATGAAGGCTGCGTGCGCCATCTACTGCAGTCACCACCACATCTATAGGCATGATAAACTGTCCTATGCGTTTTAATTCTACTGCGGTCTTGTTGTTCGACTCATTGAATCCTGTGATGGCATAATCAATGGTCTTGGTTGTATTCACGAAATACTCTACGTACCAATCGAGTTCCAAGTCGCTTACTTTCTCAGCAACACGTATGAAATCATAGACATCAGGATGCTTGAATGCCCATTCATTGAAATAACGAAGTAAGGTCTTGTCCAAGTTTTCTTTTCCAATGACATAGCCCAGCTGATCCACGAAAAGCTCTCCCTTATTATACGAAGCGATTCCATATCCAACATTAGTTTCATAATGATCTCCATGTGTGCATAGCGGCTCTTCCAGTCCTTTCCCAACGATATAGGCATAACCTTTGTGTGCACCGTCATGTATCTTAGTTAAGTCTTTAGAATCGTTTAAAACGGCCATGATTTCAGAGCTGGCATAGCTGGTAAAACCTTCATCCATCCACGGGTAATTCCCTTCATCTGTAGCGAGCATCATCTGATACCAACTGTGCATAGCTTCGTGCACCGTAACGCCCAGCAGGCTGCTGTACTTTCGCTTTCCAGTGATCAGCGTAGCCATAGGATACTCCATTCCTCCATCACCACCTTGTATGACTGAGTATTGACTGAAGGCATACTTCCCGTAGTTCTTACTCGCTATGTCAAAAAGCCGTTCTACATCAGGCTGGAAATTCTTCCAATTTTCTTTGATATCATCATCATCTTGATAGATGAAATGCAGTTCTAATCCGCTGGCACATTTTCTTACATCATGAATATAATCAGGGTCTGCAGCCCAAACGAAATCGTGGACATTCTTCGCTTCAAAGTGCCAATGGAGTTTCTTTTCCTTGGTTTTCACTTTTTCCACGCCACCATAATTAAAGCCTATTTCTTTAGGGTTCTGAAGCACTCCAGTTCCGCCAATTAGGTATTTCTTGTCCATGTGAATGGTCACATCAAAATCTCCCCATACTGCGTAAAACTCACGTCCTACATAGGGATCTGCATGCCATCCTTTGGCATCATATTCAGCCATTTTAGGATACCATTGAGCCATTGAGAATTCAACCCCTTCAGCATTATCACGACCTGAACGTCTGATTTGCAAAGGAACTTGTGCATCCCATTCCATAGTAAGAACAGTACTTTGACCCGGTAAAATTGCCTTGTCCAAAGTCACTTCTAGGACTGTAGCCACTACTTCCTGACTGCGTACAACTTTGCCATCTTGCATGAGGCTCTTCACCATGATATATCCTATCTCATCAGGGGTCAACTTAGAGATTCTATCTCCTACGCGTTCATCAGGATCTACAATACTCCTGCTGCGCACATCCATCATGCTTCCCGGTTGAAAGGCATTGAAATACAAGTGATAGAAGACCTTATTTAGGGTATCCATGGAATTATTAGTGTAGGTCAAGGTCTGCTTACCCGCATACTGGTGCTTGTTTGCATCCATGTCGATATCCATCACATAGGACACGCGCTGCTGCCAAGCGGCCGCTTGGCCCATCACTGTTCCAGTGAGGAGCATGGTGCTAAGCACCATGACAGCGCTTTTCAAATTCTTCAGGTTCAATTTCATCTGTATTTTTTAATCAATTCCGTTCTTCTCTTGCAATCATCATTCCAGCTCAGAAGCGGAACCCTTGCATCTTTAAACCTCCATCCTGTAAGATTAAGGCGGGCAAAGGTAACTTGATGAATCCTATTGACCTAAACACTGTTCTCAGCACCTTGCTTTTCGTCTTTATGCGCCACAGATCTATCTCAGGCCCAATATAGAACTGACGCTGTCCTTGGAAGGATGCGGAGAGGCCATTTTGCACCCGCACATAGACTCCTTCCCCCACGAGATTACGGTCAATACCATACCCAAGGCCAAGGCTTAACCAAGGAGGAAAGCTAGAGGATTCTTTAAGGAAGGAATGCACATTCACAGAGAGCCAATAGGTCTGTCCATTATAGTCTTTCAAGACTTCTTCATTCCATCCTTCCCCTAGTACATTCGGACGAATCTTCGCATAAGGACTTTGCCTAAAGGAGAATTTCAAGGTCATGCGCTGCTCATGCCACAGTGCATCTTGGCCAATCAACAACCCCGCACCTATGGTATTGCTTGCAACGTCACCCCAAGAGAAACCCCATTCTTCAGAGTAGCCATCGAGCACTTCAACGCTGGATAGAAAAAACCAACCCGTAGCTCCTCCCCACCAGCGTGAGGAACGTTCATTCAGGCCAGCCCATCTCATGCTTTCCATCCCCAGTAATCCCACGGAATAGGCAGTCATAGCATGACCTACTTTATCCATCTGCAGCCATTCTCTATTGTCATTGAAGCTGTGCAAGGGAGAGCGCGGAAAGTCTTTATACCAAAGTTCATTCAGGCCTATCATCAGACCTGTGTGAATCAGGGCTTCGGTACCTATGACCGTGGCTAGACGTGCAGTATTGGGGCGAGGTAGAGAATCTGCAGGAACTTGTGCGCGGAGCAAAGGACTTAAGAGAACGACCATGAAAAGGGCGATCCATAACCTCATTCTGTACGCTGTGATTTAGACATGCATCAAAGATACACGGCCTTGAGTTAACACTCTTTCACTTCTTTTAACACGAGGGCCTTCACTCACCCCATAGCTTTGTATAGAACAAAAAACCCAAGATAATGAAAATCAAAATCCCCATACTCCTAGCTACCATTTTTAAGGAAGTGTTGTAGAAAAAGTTGGATTAAAAGAGGGAAATCTCATCCAAGAAGTTGCCGGAAAAAAAATTCTTGAATTCTCTGACTTAAAGGATGCTATGGCCGCTCAGAAACCTGGTGATGAAGTGAAGGTGAAATACACCCGTGACGGAAAGAAGATGAATGCAAATGCGTTGCTTGGCGAGTCAAGACCTGAGCATCACAGATCGTTCATGAATGATGAAGATTTCCATTTTGAGTTTGACGCAGATGACCATGAGAAAATGCAAAAGAGGATTATGAAGTTCGAGAAAGAGCATGGAAACATGGAGGATTAAGAAAGAGTCTATGATTGGTTTGAAAAAGATATGGGAGGAGAGAAGAACGCTTTCGAGGTTCACCATCGCAGAAACGGAAGCCAGACCGTAGTGGTGATTATGGAGAAGATAAGCCCAGAAGAAGCTACTAAAGTGAACGCTCAGGCCAGACTCAAACTCAGCACCGCTGATGACCTTAACATCGATAACATCCGATTCTTCCCTAATCCCGGTGATGGCAGATTCCAACTCACATTCGATGCGCCACAGACAGGAGACATGGAAGTATTAATCTACGATATGCAGGGCAAGAAAGTGTATTACGAGATGCTCGCAGACTTTGACGGAACATACAGAAACAGCATTGATATCAGCAGACGTGAGGCAGGAAACTACTTCATGCAGATCACACAGAACGGAAAAAGCTATAGCCGTAAGCTGATTAAAGAATAGGTTCGTTTGGTTGAATCCAGATTGAGAGTCGAGCTTCCGAATGGAGGTTCGGCTTTCTTTCGTTAAAAAGGGGCCTTGCGCCAGGACATTTTCATTTTGATTCACATTTTGATTCACATTTTGATTCTCAATTCCACCCGCTCCCCAGCCATTTCGATTGATCTGTGCTCTTCTGTTCGAGTGATTCTGAGGGACGAAGAATAGTATCGAGAACATGTTTATCGTCATTCATAAGGTGTTCTCGATATATTTTGAGCTCATACTTCGCTCAAAACACTCGAACAGAAGTGAAAGTAGTAGGGGTGATTGGCCAATGTCATTTTGATTTTGATTCTCATTTCCACTTTCATTCTCCTTTCCTTGTCTCCCTTCGGAGGGAGTACCTCAGAACGAATTAGCGATGAGGGGAGGGAGGAATAATGTCAGGGTCTCAAGTGATGATTGCAGACTAAGCTGCGCTATACAGTCCTCACCCGTCTGCTCGCTAAACCGCTTGAATCCACCCTACTTCGACTCAGCTCAGCACAGGTCTCCAGCGAGGGACAAGGAAGTCAGACATTTTCACTACAACACCGAATCTGAACCTTGAGCCTGTAGAAAAGCCATTCCATGTTCTTTCTTTTGTGGAAAAGAAAGAACCAAAGAAAGCCCCCACGGTCAAAGGCCTGCGTAATTTTTTTGGCGCACTTGGCTCCGCTGCCGGGCCCAAAATTACTTGTCCCGCGCTGACCGTGGACTTGCCCTCGCGCTGAATTTCCAATCACAAATCCCTCGAAGAAATTTTCTCTACTACACGGAATCTGGTCCCTGAGCTTGTCGAAGGGCCATTTTCATTTTGATTCCCTTCTTCGCGGCCTTTAAATGAGGAATATCTGCCAAATTGTCCTTTTACAAGGCTTGGCAAGACCTTTGACTTTGAGGACTGACGAATGAAAGATATATGGAAGGTAATGGGTAGAAGAGACAAGAAAAATCCAGAAATGAAGGAAGAAATAGACGCTCAGAACGAGATAAAGGATTCAGAGAGCACAGTTGCAGAGTCACAAGAAACTGCTGAAAACCTGACAGAACAGCCGCAGACTGAAGAAACGGCCGAACCAGATTTTGAGGCAAAGTTCAATGAGATGAATGACAAGTTCCTTCGTCTCTACTCTGAATTCGAGAATTTCAGGAGGAGAACGGCCAAGGAGCGCTTGGATTTGTTGACCAATAGCCGTGGCGAGGCATTGAAGAATCTCATTCCTATCGTAGATGATTTCGAGCGCGCCACAGCCAACAATGTTATAGTAGATGACATAGATGCCATTCGCGAAGGATTCACATTGATCCACAACAAATTCGTAAATCTCCTTTCCAATGAGGGTTTAAAGCCCATGGAAACAGCCGTAGGCGATGATTTCGATACGGATAAGCATGAGGCAGTAACACAGATTCCTGCACCTGAGCCTAAGTTGAAAGGTAAAGTGGTAGATGTGATAGAGAAAGGATATGTAATCAATGACAAGGTGATCCGTTACGCGAAAGTGGTGACTGGAAGCTGATACGATCAATAGACCATGGCCAAAAGAGATTATTACGAAATACTGGGCATTGCCAAGAATGCTTCTGATCCTGAGATCAAGAAGGCTTATCGAAAGATGGCCATCAAATTTCACCCTGATAAAAACCCTGGGGATAGCACTGCCGAGGATAAGTTCAAGGAAGCAGCTGAGGCATACGAAGTTCTGAGTGATGGAAATAAGCGTGCGCGCTATGACCGTTTCGGACATGAAGGCGTAAGAGGTGCAGCAAGCGGTGGCGGTTTCGGTGGCAGCGGCATGTCCATGGATGACATTTTCTCTCAGTTCGGTGACATCTTCGGAGGTCATTTCGGTGGCGGAGGAGGTTTCGGAGGTGGACAGGCACGCCAACGCAGAGGAAGTAATCTCAGGATCAAGGTCAAGCTAGACTTGAAAGACATCGCGAATGGTGTCAAGAAGAAATTAAAAGTTCAAAAACTGGTCATGGCGGCCGGTGTTGAATTCACTACCTGTAGTTCCTGTAGAGGAATGGGTCAAGTGACACGTATTGCCAATACCTTCTTAGGTCAAATGCAGACCACCGCTACATGTCCTACCTGCGGAGGTTCAGGACAGAGTGTAGGAAAAGTGCCTAAAGGAGCTGATGCTAATGGAATGGTTTCCAAAGAGGAAGTCATAGAAATAGAAATTCCAGCAGGAGTTGAAGAAGGCATGCAGCTGAATGTGCGCGGAAAAGGAAACGATGCCCCAGGCGGAGGCCAAGCAGGTGACCTTATCGTTCTCATAGAAGAGTCGCAGCATGACGAATTGCTGCGAAATGGACAAGATCTTCATTACGAACTGTACATTTCAGTTCCTGATGCAGCTTTAGGCTGTAAGTCTGAAGTTCCATTGGTAGATGGCAAAGCCAGAATCACAATTCCAGAAGGCACGCAATCAGGAAAGTTGGTGCGTTTAAAAGGCAAAGGACTTCCAAGTGTGAATTCATATGGGCAAGGTGATCTCATCGTACATATCAATGTCTGGACCCCTAAGAAATTGAGCAAGGAAGAGAAGAAAATCTTGAATGACTTGAACGAATCGGAGAATTTCAAACCGAATCCAAGCACATCTGATCGGAGCTTCTTTGAACGCATGGGAGATATCTTCCAAAGCTCAAATTGATAAAAATATACACTTGACATTGCACAACAATGTCTGTGTATCGTATATGTACGTTGAACTTTAGAGATGTTATTCACCAACAACTCACTGTTGAACCCCTACCTTTTCCCACACATATTACCCCTACCCTTTCCTATCTTTACAGCCGCGGAGCCAAGGTCCCAAATCACCTTGCTCACAACATGCACCTATGGATAGATACTCCTTCCTTAGCAATAGTAGTCCTGAATTCTTGGACCAGGCATACACGTCATTTCTCCAAGACCCCCTTTCTGTAGAAGAGGGATGGCGTAATTTCTTTGATGGTTTTGAGTTTGCAAAAAAAGACTACAGCGCTGAATCTGGAGGCATTCCTGAGAATGTTCAGAAGGAATTCAGGGTCATCCAGCTGATTCAAGGATACCGCACACGTGGACACTTGTTCACGAAAACGAATCCGGTGAGAGAGCGTAGGAAATACAGTCCTACCCTGGAGATCAGCAATTTCGGGTTAGATGAAAAAGATCTAGAGACTGTGTTCCAAGCGGGAACTGAGGTGAAGATAGGAGCTGCCAAGCTGAAAGACATCATCGCTCATCTAGAAGCAGTGTATTGCCAGTCTATAGGAGTGGAATATGTGTACATGCGCCAGCCCTTGAAGCTGGAATGGATGAAAGAGAAACTTCATTCCAACAATAACCAACCTGCTTTTTCCAAAGAAGAAAAACTTCGAATTTTCGAATTGCTCAATAGAGCAGTAGGCTTCGAAAACTTCTTACATACGCGCTTCACAGGTCAGAAAAGATTCAGCATTGAAGGATCCGAGGCTGTCATTCCAGGGCTTGATTTCTTAATCGACTGTGGTGCTAAGAATGGTATTAAAGAAGTAGTCGTGGGAATGTCTCACAGAGGTCGTCTCAATGTATTGGCCAATATCCTTCATAAGGATTTCGGAGAGATCATGGCTGAGTTTGATGGCAAGGACTATGAGGATGAGAGCTTTGATGGAGATGTGAAATACCACCTTGGATTCACGTCAACACATGAAACTTCATCAGGAAAAGTGGGCGTGACGCTATGTCCTAATCCTTCGCACCTAGAGACTGTGGATCCAATAGTAGCGGGACTTACTCGTTCTAAGATAGATCACAAGTACGCTGGAGATGACAGCAAGATATTACCCATCATGATCCATGGAGATGCAGCCATTGCAGGACAAGGAGTCGTTTATGAGGTAGTGCAAATGGCTCAGTTGAATGCATACAAGACCGGTGGCACCATCCACATCGTAATTAATAATCAGGTAGGATTTACCACCAATTATTTAGACGGACGCAGCAGCACCTATTGTACTGACGTGGCTAAGGTGACCCTCTGCCCAGTCTTTCACGTGAACGGAGATGATACTGAGGCGCTTGCGCACACTATGCGTATTGCACTGGAATACAGACAGCGTTTCAAGCAAGACGTATTCATTGACTTACTCTCCTATCGTAAGTATGGACATAACGAAGGTGATGAGCCTAAGTTCACACAACCCCTCCTTTATGAAACCATAGCTTCTCACCCGAATCCTAAGGAGATTTATTTAAAGCAGCTCAAGGAGGAAGGTGTTATAGATGATAAAGAAGCGGCTCGAAGAGATACCATCTTCAAGGAAATCCTAGAGCAGAAGCTAGAGGAGGGCAAGAAAAAAACCAAGGCTACCATTCCTCCTTTCCTTGTTGAACTTCATACGGGCTTCCGCAGAGCGACTGATAAGGATTTTACCAAGTCTCCTGACACCGCAGTAGATGTCAAAAAACTGAAAGAACTCGCCAAGAAACTCACCTTCCTTCCTGAAAAGGAAAAGCTCTTCCGTAAGATGGAGCGCATCCTGAATGACCGCGCTAAGATGGTCGAAGATAATCGCATAGACTGGGGAATGGCCGAGATGCTTTGCTATGCAAGTCTAGTAGATGAAGGTCATCCTGTGCGCATGAGCGGGCAGGACGTAGAACGCGGAACCTTCTCCCATCGCCATGCGATAGTGAAGATAGAGGACAGCGGTGAAGAATACTGCCACCTGAAGAACATCTCTAAGAATCAAGCTTCTTTTGACATCTTCAATTCGCATCTTTCTGAATATGCAGTACTCGGATTCGAGTATGGATATAGCCTCGTCACACCCAACGGCCTAACGATGTGGGAAGCTCAATTCGGTGATTTCGTGAATGGCGCGCAGATTGTTATTGATCAATACATCTCTTCTGCTGAGGACAAGTGGAACATCATGAGCGGTGTGACCATGCTGCTGCCTCATGGCTACGAAGGCATGGGCCCTGAGCACTCCAGCGCACGCATGGAGCGTTTCCTTACCAACTCAGCTGAGTTGAATATGCAAGTGGTTAACTGCACCACACCAGCGAACCTCTTCCACGTGCTGAGAAGGCAAGTGAAATGGCCGTTCAGAAAACCACTAATCGTATTCACGCCCAAGAGCCTTTTGCGTCATCCACGCTGTACGTCCACACTTGCTGATTTGAGCAAAGGACGCTTCCAAGAAGTGATTGATGATGCACAAGCGGAGCCAGCCGATGTTACTGTGCTTGTATTCTGCCAAGGAAAAATATACTACGAACTCTTGGAAGAAAAAGAGAAGAACAATCTGAAGAATCTGGCCATCGTGAGGGTAGAACAATTATATCCCCTTCCTGACGAGCAAATGGACAAAGCAGTGAAGAAATATTCCAAGGCGAAACACCTACTTTGGGTTCAAGAAGAACCAGAGAACATGGGCCCTTGGACGCATATACTACGCACGTACAAGACACAAACACTTGAATGCATCAGCAGACCAGCAAGCGCCAGTCCAGCATCAGGATCGCCTGTACGTAGCGCGAAAAGACAAAGAGCCATTCTCGATGCAGTGCTTGGAAAAGCAGGTGTCAAAATTAATGCATGACCTAGCAGCAAAATAACCTTAGATCTAAAAAAGATATGTTCAAAGTAAAAGTACCTAGTCCTGGAGAGTCCATCACCGAAGTAGAGATCGCTACATGGTTGGTAGCTGACGGAGATTATGTGGAGAAAGAACAGGTATTATGTGAGGTAGATTCTGATAAAGCTACCTTGGAGCTACCAGCAGAAGAAGCAGGTATAATAAAAATCATTGCTAAAGAAGGTGATGCCGTAACCGTAGGTGATATCATCGCTGAGATAGACACCTCAGCCAAGGCACCAGCTAAGAAAGCCACACCTGCTGCAGAGGTTAAGAAAGAACCCGTAGCTGAGAAGAAAGCGCCCGCACCCGCCAGCGCTGCTGCGCCAGTTACCGCTGCCAATGAGTCGTACGCGAAAGGAATTCCATCTGTGGCTGCTAAGAAGATATTGGACGAGAAAGGAGCTGACGCTTCTAAAGTGAAAGGATCAGGAAAAGACGGCCGCATCACCAAGTCTGACGCCATGCAATACGTGGCCGCAGGTGTAGACGCTACACAGTTCCTCCAAGGCTGGGGCGGCACACGAGAGCAGAGCCAAGAGAAGATGTCCATGCTGCGCAGGAAGATTGCACAGCGCTTGGTATCTGTGAAGAATGAGACCGCCATGCTCACCACCTTTAATGAGGTAGACATGAAGCCCATCATGGATCTTAGGAATCAGTATAAAGACAAGTTCAAGGAAGTACACGGAGCCAGCCTAGGCTTCATGGGCTTTTTTACGAAAGCAGTCACTGAGGCACTGCGCCTCTTCCCTGCCGTGAATGCCATGCTTGACGGTGATCAGATGATTTTCCATGATTACGCAGATATAGGAATAGCCGTAAGCTCACCTAAAGGACTTATGGTTCCTGTAGTGCGTAACGCAGAGCAGATGTCATTAGCTGAGATAGAAGCTGACATAAAGAGACTCGCGATTAGAGCCCGAGACGGAGCGATCAGCATAGAAGAAATGACTGGCGGAACCTTTACTATTACGAATGGAGGCGTATTCGGATCCATGCTCAGTACACCTATAATTAATCCTCCACAGAGCGCCATTCTAGGAATGCACAACATCGTAGAACGTCCTGTAGCCATTAATGGTGAGGTGCATATACGTCCTATTATGTACGTGGCATTGTCCTATGATCACCGTATCGTTGACGGTAAAGAAAGCGTGAGTTTCCTTGTGAAGGTGAAGGAGATGTTAGAGAACCCCGTGCGCCTCATGACCGGAGGAAAGAACCCAGAAGAAATCTTATTAGGCCTTTAAGAATTATTTATATTTTTTTTATTGATTGCTTTAAAAGGCTATTCGCTGTATCCCTTCCTGCAATCGGGATCGCCAACTTCCTAAAGCCGCAACCTGCTGTCTGCAAGCGTGAGACCACCCCATCAAAACAACAACTAACACAAATTTTAATACTGTTATGAAAATAAAAATATTAATCACCGCTTTTCTTCTATTTAGACTAATAAGCCTTGGACAAACATTTAGCCTTGGTACAGCAGCTGATTTTTTACTCTTCTCTAGCAGTGGAGCAGTTTCTAACACGGGTCTTTCTGCCTTTACGGGGAATATTGGCTCGGACCTTGGTGCCATTTCTGGTTTTTTGGAACGGCTACCGTAATTGGCTCCTTTTATAATGAAAATGCTGTTACTAATCAGGCTAAAGTCGATTTATTGTTAGCGTATAATCAAATAATTACCGTTCCGGCAACAGTTACCTCTAAATAAATGAATAGAA
>CALFHF010000040.1 GCA_937875855.1 uncultured Flavobacteriales bacterium | reverse complement strand
ACTGGAGCATATCAAGATTCCATTAGCGGATATGGGGGAATTAAGCATTGCCTTATCCCCTCTCCTAAATACATTATCATAGACCGAGATGATAAAGGGAATTTCATAGACAAGGTTTACCGAGAAGAACAGACGGTATCAGACATGTTGCACATCCTAGGATATGATCAAGACAAGAAATGAACAATTACGCAGGTATAGAAGACGAATACGCAGCCTTAGATAAAGCGGCAGTACTCTTGCAACCCATTACGTATGATGGCACCAGCACATGGGCCAAAGGCGCAGATAGAGGACCAGCAGCTTTCTTGGATGCTTCAGAGAACATGGAGCTCTTTGATATAGAAACAAGAACGGAGGTATATCTCAGAGGAGTTCATCTTTTGCCTTCAATCACTGAGGCTTCTAGCCCTGAAAAGGTGTTCGAGACCATATATAAGAAGACTCAAGAGCTCATCAAAACAGGAAAATTCCTCACCTTTTTCGGTGGAGAGCATTCCGTAAGCATAGGAATTATTAAGGCTCACTATGAACACTATAAAGACTTGAGCATCTTGCAATTAGACGCTCATACTGACTTGCGTCCAGAATTTCATGGTAGCCCATACAATCATGCCTGTGCGCTCTATGACAGTTCTAAGAATGCCAATCTAGTTCAAGTAGGAATTCGCAGCATGGATGTGGCTGAGATGGAGCATGTGAAGGAAGACAAGTGCTTCTGGGCACATGAGATGCATGATAATGAGGACTGGATGGATAAGAGTATTGCCAAGCTTGGAAAGCAGGTGTACATCACCATTGACCTGGATGCTTTTGACCCATCTATTATCCCAGGAACAGGAACTCCAGAGCCTGGTGGAATGCAATGGTATTCTACGTTGAAATATTTGAAGAGAGTGTTCACTGAAAGAGAAGTGGTAGGATTCGACATCGTTGAATTAATCCCAATCGAAGGAAATCCGGCTTCACAGTTCGTGGCGGCCAAATTGTACTACAAACTATTGACCTATAAATTCGAGTTATGAGTAAAGGACCTATTAGCGCATTCATAGAAGAACATTATCGCCATTTCAATGCCGCGGCATTACTTGATGCAGCTAAAGGATATGAGGATCAGTTAAAAATGGGTAATCCTATGCTTGTGAGTTTAGCCGGTGCTATGAGTACTGCTGAACTTGGAAGGAGCTTCGCTGAGATGATTCGTCAAGGGAAAGTACAGATGATCTCATGCACAGGAGCTAACCTGGAAGAAGACATCATGAACCTGGTGGCGCATAGCCATTATGAACGTATTCCAGGATACCGTGATCTTACTGCAGCGCAAGAGATGGAATTGCTAGACCGCGGATTAAATAGAGTTACAGACACATGTATCCCGGAAGAAGAAGCATTCAGAAGGTTGCAGAAACACATCCATGGTATTTGGAAGAACGCTGAAAGTATGGGCGAACGATACTTTCCGCATGAATACATGTACCAGATGTTATTGAGCGGAGTGCTTGAAGAGTATTACGAAATAGACCCTAAGAACAGCTGGATGCTCGCTGCCGCAGAGATGAATATTCCAATTATAGTTCCAGGATGGGAAGACAGTACCATGGGGAACATATTCGCTTCATATTGTATCAAAGGAGAGCTGAAGCCTAGCACTATGAAGTCTGGGATAGAATACATGACTTACTTGGCTGGACTTTATCAGAAGATGGCTGGTAATCATGGAATTGGTTTCTTTCAAATAGGTGGTGGAATAGCAGGTGACTTCCCTATTTGTGTAGTTCCTATGCTCATGCAGGATATGGAAATGGACGACTTACCTCTGTGGTCTTATTTCTGCCAGATTAGCGATAGCACAACGAGTTATGGTTCTTATTCAGGTGCCGTTCCTAATGAGAAAATCACTTGGGGTAAATTGCATGCAGATACTCCTAAATTCATTGTAGAATCAGATGCGACCATCGTTGCACCGCTGATCTTCGGATACATTCTAGGCTGGTGATATAACAGCTTTTTACCTCCTATAATGAGGTATGGAAAAAGCAGAAAAAGACACAAAGGACTTGACCTACCTGAGGCGTTATGCGCGCTTGTTAGATTCGAGTATTCCCATTCCTGGGACAAATAGAACAATAGGCATTGACCCCATAATAGGTCTGGTTTCCATGCTTGAGGACATAATCTCGTGTCTCTTCTCTACCACACTGGTAATGCAACCCTTGACAAGCCAACCCAGTCCCGTGTTATCTACTAAGATAATGGCTAACATCACCTTGGATGCTGTCTTGGGGATGGCCTCCATTCTGGGCTCTATCTATGATTTCGTGTATAAGGAAAATGAGCGCAATTATCACTTACTCATATAGTATAAGAGCACTGAATTACTTAGTGAATCTATGCTCCCCTGCTTCCTAGGGCTGATTATATTCAGTATCTTGCTTATACTTGGTGCGCTCTTGTTAGTATATCTTGCATTCACCTCTTTGGTGACTTTGTTATGATTGGCAAGGAACTTGCTGTTGACACGACATCCTATCTATCATGAAAAACATAATTTTCGTCCTTTTTTTATCGCTAGCCTTTTCAGGACTAAAGGCTCAAGCTAAAGCGATGTCCGTTTCTAAGTACGATGTTAAAACTCATGCCACGTGTGCTGATGTAATTCCTGTTCCGGTATTTAAAAGCACCTGTAAAGGAGATCTAAAGGTTACAAGCACTGATCGAGTATTCTCAGGAGGCTGCGCTGGTACAATCGAGCGCACCTATATGGCTACTGATGAGTGTGAAAATAGTATGCAGGCTATTAAGTATATCCATCTTGAAGACACTAATGCGCCTCGTATTACTAAGGGGTTAGAGGATATTGAGGTAAAGGACCTAAGTACAGTTCGCCTTGCGCGACCTCAAGCGGAGGATGATTGTGCAGGTAAACTTATTTGGACTAATGAAGACGCTCCTCTTCCTGGCGGCATGGATAAAGG
>CALFHF010000039.1 GCA_937875855.1 uncultured Flavobacteriales bacterium | reverse complement strand
AGATAACATCAGTACAATGGAATCAGGCATGACTCAGCTTGATATGAGGAGAATGGATGTTGTAAAATGCTGCAGAGAGGCTATAGATTCCTTAGAAGAAAAAGCATCTAAGCGTGCCATGAAAATTATCCATAAGTGTTTTGACCCTATCTACGTCCAAGCAGATGAATTCAGAATAGGACAAGTTTTCGTTAATATCATCAACAACGCTATAACCTACGGGAAGAATGGAGGCAATGTGGAAATCATCTATACAGATGTGGAAGACAGAATCATGGTCGAAATCAGAGATGATGGACCAGGAATAGATCCTGCAGTTCTCCCTAGAATATTCGAACGATTCTATAGAGTAGACAAGAGTCGTTCTAGGCATGTTGGGGGGTCAGGACTTGGGCTTTCTATCGTAAAACACATCATAGAAGCTCATAAACAGTCAGTCACAGTCAGGAGTAAGCTGCAAAAAGGAAGTGCATTCACCTTCACCCTCAAGAAAGTCAAATAGTCCTGTGAAAAGGCCTTATTTTGTGCCTTTAAATCATCACAGATGAAGATCTCATTCAATTGGCTTAAAGAACACCTTCCTATCCATGTGGAAATCGAAGAGGCTTCTCGTATTCTTACTGATACAGGACTAGAAGTCGAAGGGGTTTCCGCGTATGAGTCCATTCCGGGTTCTTTGCAAGGGATTGTTGTAGGAAAGGTCATGCATGTAGAAAAACATCCTGATGCCGATCGTTTGAATCTTACACGTGTGGATGTTGGTGCTGAGTCTCTCCTTGATATTGTATGTGGTGCTCCTAATGTTGCTATTGGTCAATCTGTGGCTGTGGCCATGGTAGGGGCTGAACTTCATCCTTCTGAAGGGGAGTCTTTTACAATCAAGAAATCTAAAATAAGAGGTGCTATATCTGAAGGTATGCTTTGTGCTGAGGATGAATTAGGATTAGGGAAAGGACATGACGGAATCATGGTGCTTGAGGATTCTTGGACTGCAGGTAGCCCTCTTTCTGAGGTGTTTTCAGTCTATAATGACACGGTTATAGAAATAGGACTTACACCTAACCGAATGGATGCGATTTCACATCGTGGAGTTGCCCGTGATCTGGTAGCTTATCTGAATCTAGGTGAAGAGGTTAAAATGAAAGCCCTTGACCTTAAAGTTCCTCAGGGAAGTGGTGGAAAGATTAAAGTACAGGTTCTGGATAAAGATGCTTGCGCCAGGTATTCAGGAATAGAATTGAAAGGAATCAACGTGGGGCCAAGTCCTGCATGGTTGGCGAATAGATTGAGCGCAATAGGATTGTCTCCTATAAATAATGTCGTGGATATCACGAATTACATCATGCATGATTTAGGGCAGCCTCTTCATGCTTTCGATGCTGATAAAATTAATGGAGAGCGGATTCATGTGCGGAAGGCATTGAAAGGTGAAAAGTTCATCACACTGGATGCACAAAACCGTGAGCTTCACGAGGATGATCTTATGATTTGTGATGAGAAAAATCCTTTATGTATTGCAGGTGTTTTCGGAGGAAAATCAACCGGAGTTTCAGAGCAGACCACACGAATTTTTTTAGAAAGTGCCGTCTTTGATACTGTGTCAGTGCGTAAGACAGCGAAGCGTCATCAATTGAATACTGATTCTTCCTTCCGTTTTGAGCGCGGAGTAGATCCTGAAGGAACACTTATCGCATTAGCCAAGGCTGTTCAGCTTTTGATAGAGGTATGCGGTGCTGAGGTTTCTTCAGAGCTTGTGGACATCTATCCAGTTCCCGTCAAACCATTGGAATTAGAATTGAACTTAGAAAAAGCTAATGCACTCATAGGAGTTGCCATTCCTGAGGAGAGGGTCAGTAAAATATTAGAATCACTTGATTTTATTATTTCTGAAAAGAATTCCAATATCTGGAAATTGAAAGTTCCTACTTACAGAATGGATGTCACAAGACAGGCTGATGTGGTAGAGGAAATCTTGAGAATTCATGGATTCAATCAAGTGCCTTTACCTGATCGTATCAGCTACTCGATGAGGAATCATTCTCAAAAGAATTTTGAATCCATTCGTGCTGATGTGAGTAAACTCTTGAATGGTGAAGGCTACATGGAGGTCATGAATAACAGCCTTTCAGCGCTCAGGTATCAAGAATTACTTCCTGAAAATGAAAAGAAATCTGGCGTACATATGCTTAATCCGCTTAGTCAGGATCTTGCGGTGTTGAGGCAGAGGATGCTATGGGGCGCTATGGAAAATGTAGCGTATAATGTGAACAGACAAACCGCTGATCTGCGATTCTTCGAGTTCGGTAGGACTTATGCAAAATCGGAAAAAGGATATCTAGAAAAAAGCTGTTTGGCATTAACGCTAACTGGAGCTCGGTATGCTGAGAACTGGGACCGCCTGAGGGATAAAACAAGCCTCTATGATTTGAGAGCAGTAGTTCAGGAATTGATTATCAGAGCAGGATTAGAGGGAGAGTTGAAGGAGAGCGTTTTAGACTCGACCATACTTGAGGATGGAACCGTATTCGAAGTAAGAGGAAAAGAACTTGCTCGTGTTGGTAAAGTCAATGCAAAAACAAGGAAGGCTTTTGATGTGAAGCAGGAAATATTTCACGTAGAAATAGATTGGCATTTGCTGTGCACATTCAGTGATTCTAAATCATTCAAACTTCAAGAAATTCCGAAATTTCCTGCTGTCCGTAGAGACCTTTCATTACTCTTGGATACTAGCGTGCGCTTTGCTGAGATTAAAGATGTCGCGCAACGCAGTGGAGGAAAATTATTAAAGGATGTCCTTCTCTTTGATGTGTATGAAGGGAAGAGTCTCCCAGACGGGAAAGTGTCCTATGCTATCGGATTCATCATTCAAGATGAAACGAGCACGTTGACTGACAAGGTGGTAGAAAAGCTCATGCATGAGGTTCAGGCGAATTTGGAAAAAGAATTCAAAGCTGAATTGCGTCAATGATTCCTTGGAAGTAACCAGGAGCATCTTTCATTCTGTTTCCGTACCAAGAAAAATAAGTTCCATCGACAAGCAGAATTTTTGCATCAGGGAAGCTCGATTGTAACTCTTCTTTATGCTGTTCTTTAAATGGAAAGGGCTCAGAAGAAAGCAAAATAATGTCAGGTTGCAGTTCATCAAATTTCACTTCAGGATAGCGAATGGAATCTTCACATATATTGGTCCAACCACAGCGTGAAACCATATCATGAATGAACGTGTCTTTACCCACGCTCATCCACGGTTCTTTCCAAATCAAATAAAGGCAAGAAAGTGATTTTGAACTTGGCTTCAGACCAATAAAAGATTTTTTTATAGCTCGAATGAGCATGTCCCCTTCGCTTTGCCTGTGAGTTAATCTAGAGACTTCTTTAATCATCTCAGTGGCGCTGGGAAGTTCTTTCACATCGCTAACAAATACATTGAAATCTCTTCGTAATTCTTCAATCTGCTCTTTGATATTCTCTTCTTTATTGGACAGAATCAAGTCAGGAGAAAGGGAACGAATAAGATCTAAATCTAACGTCTTAGTTCCTCCTATGCGGGTTTTATATCTGAATATAGAATCAGGAAAAACACAGAATTTAGTGATGCCCACCAAGTCATCCTCCAATCCTAAATATGCGACTAATTCAGTCTGCGATGGAACGGTGGAGATAATGCGCATAGGGGTTACATATACCCTTGAGCCCTTACCCAATCATCATTATATACTTTGCCTACATAACGTGATCCGTGATCATGGAATAGGATGACCACTAGATCATCCTTTGTTAATTGATTCTTCATCTGCCTTACTACTCCAAATGCAGATCCTGCAGAGTTTCCTAAGAATAGACCTTCTTTTCTTGCTAATTCTCGCGTGATAAGCACACCATCCTTGTCAGTCACTTTTTCAAAATGATCAATGATATCGAAGTTTACATTCTTAGGCAGAATGTCTTCTCCAATTCCTTCAGTGACATATGGATAGATTTCTTTCTCATCGAACTCACCTGTCTCATGGTACTTCTTAAAAACAGAACCATATGTATCAGCGCCCCATAACTTGATGTTCGGGTTTTTCTCTTTCAAATATTTTCCTACTCCTGATATTGTTCCTCCAGTACCAACCCCTACAACGAAGTGCGTGATTTTTCCATCAGTCTGATCCCAGATTTCAGGACCTGTGCTCACATAATGTCCTAATGTATTTGCAGGATTGTCATATTGATTCACCCAATAGGAATTCGCGATTTCCTTGCTTTTGCGCTCTGCCACCGAATAATAGGACCGTGGGTCATCAGGAGCAACTGCGGTAGGGCATACAATAACTTCAGCGCCCATGGCACGTAGTATATCCATCTTTTCTTTAGACTGCTTATCACTTGTCGTGCAGATCAAGCCATAGCCTTTAACTATGCACGCTAGTGCCAAGCCCATCCCCGTATTTCCTGAAGTACACTCGATAACAGTTCCACCTGGTTTTAAACGACCATCAGACTCTGCAGCTTCTATCATGGCCAGCGCCATACGGTCTTTCACGGAGTGGCCCGGATTGAAGTACTCTACTTTAGCCAATACTTGGCAAGGAATGTCTTCAGCGATTTTATTTAGACGAATCATCGGAGTATTTCCAATCGTCTCTAAGATGTTGTTCTTGATATCCATATGCAGGGCTCAAAAATAGGGCAATCAATCGAATCGAATGGCCTTCACGGGACTTATTCGGGTGATGAGCATGGATGGTATGGTCATAGCCAACATGCACAAGGTTAATGTGCCCAAATCAATAAGTACGATGTCTTGCCAATGAACGAGTATGGGGACTTTGTTCAAATAGTAATTCTCAGCAGGCAATCTGATTACTCCGAACTGTGATTGAATAAAAGCTAGTCCAAGTCCCAATATATTTCCAATGACTAATCCAGTGATGATAAGCCTAGCCGCATGTCTGATGAAAATGGATCGAATACTTTTATTCTCAGCTCCCATGGCTTTAAGTACGCCTATCATTCTGCTTCGTTCTATGATGGTGATAATGAGAGCTGAGGACATATTCACGAGGGCTACACCTATCATAAGGATGATGATGATATAGATGTTCACATCGAGTAATTCGAGCCAAGAGAAGATCTCAGGAGTGCGCTCTATGATGTCACTGCAATACAGAAAAGGTCCAATGTTCGCATCTAGCTCTTCACGTACTTTATCTAATTCATTGAAATCCTTAACGAAGAGCTCATATCCCCCGATGTAGCTTTCATAGCTGCTTCCTGAAGTGAGTGTAGTATGCTTAACGCTTCCACAATCACACTCAGTGGTTCCATTTGTCTTAAGCGAAAGCCATGCAGTATCTCGAAGTGTAGCGGCATTGTCACTCAGAATCATCTGAAGCTCCATGTCTTCTGTGGGACATATATAGTGGGGTCCTTTTCCTGTCCAGCCGTTAGACCATGAATAGGTCTTGTCATATCCTCCGTATCCTCTTCCTTCTATTTTCAATTGACCATTCTCACAGGAATCACTCACATAGATCTGCGCTTCTAAACCCCAAGCACTAATCTTCTGAAGATGCCGGATGTCCATGAAAACATATCTCTTGTCAAAATCTTCAAGGTCTGTGCTGTAAATCCCTGTTACTTCAAGTCTGCGGGTAGAAATGTCATGTCCTTCTCCTAAAAAATATAGACTCACTCTATCTCCTATACCGACATCAGCTCGGTCAGCTAAATATCTTGAAATCAAGAGACCATCACCTAGCACTGAATCAGGAAGGGACGGCATACTGCCTTGAACTAATTTATCGGCAAGAAAAAGCTCAGGATGTTTATTCATAAGACCCTTCGCCACTATTCCATCTATCCCTTCTCTGCTTTCTAGAATAGCCGGTCTATCTAGGTAAGGTCTTGCTTCAAGCACGCCTGGCAAATTCTCTAATCTATGAAACAAACTGTCCTCATATTCAAGACGTTTCATGTCGGAACCAAGCGCATTCGAAATGTCGGTAATCTGAAGATGAGCATTGAAGCCTACAACTTTGTCACGTATTTCAGTCCTGAACCCCCTTACAATAACTACAGAGATAATCATGACAGCCACCCCGAGGATTATTCCTAGAATTGCAATAAGAACGATAGGCCTTGTGTGAGGCCCATCTCCCCTTTGCATGCGTTTTGCTATAAAGCTCTCTAATCCCAAATATCTGAACTATGAGTGCCAAATGTACAATCAAGCTATGGATGAGCGCATTGCTCCTCTTTTCCTGTGGCACTGGATTACAGAGTAATGCAGAACAAATGAGTACTGCCCAGCTTATGGAGACTTCTGAGGTCGCGGTAAGCCGCCCAATTCCTGCTGCCGAGCATCTCGAGAATATCCTGCCGCTCATACACGGGAAAAGAGTTGCCCTAGTGGCTAATCAGACTTCACTCGTGAATGGAGTGCATCTCGTGGATACTTTATTGAGTTCTGGAATTGACATTAGTCATGTCTACGCACCTGAACATGGTTTTAGAGGCGATCAAGCTGATGGGGCCAGAATCAGCGATGAGACAGATCAAAAAACAGGGCTTAAGTTGTATTCGCTTTATGGAAAAAGTAAAAAACCCACCGAAGCTTCATTGGCAGGAATAGATGTTGTTGTATTTGATATTCAAGATGTAGGAGTGCGTTTCTACACATTCATCTCCTCCTTGCATTATGTCATGGAAGCTTGTGCTGAACAAGGGGTAGAAGTTATTGTACTGGACCGGCCTAATCCTTTAGGAAACACTATTGATGGCCCTGTCTTGAAGCCTAAGTTTAGCTCTTTCGTGGGAATGCATCCGGTTCCACTGATATATGGAATGACCATAGGAGAATATGCATTGATGATCAATGGAGAAGGATGGTTGAAAGACAAGCGGAAAGCTATACTCATGGTGATCCCTTGCTTGGACTATAATCATCAGAAAGAATATGTTCTTACTGTGCCGCCTTCGCCTAATCTGCCTAATCAAGCGAGCATTTATCTCTATCCGTCCTTGGCCCTATTTGAAGGGACCGTGGTGAGTGTGGGAAGAGGTACAGATCATCCATTTGAGATAGCTGGTCATCCTGATTTTTCAGTTGGATCCTATTCTTTTACTCCTGAACCCAATCAAGGGTCTATTGATCCACCTTTGAAAGGGAAGCAGTGTTTTGGACTGTTCTTTGGCCCTGAACGAGCAGCTTTGGTGCATGAGTCCAAAGAGTTGGATCTATCCATAGTGTTGTTGTACTATAAGGTAATCTCTTCCAAGAAAATGTTCTTCCTTGAAAGTGGGTTTTTTGATTTATTGGCAGGAAGCGATGAGCTAAGGAAACAGATAGAATCAGGAAAGACAGAGAGTGAAATAAGGGCTTCTTGGCAAAAAGACTTGGTGTTTTTTAAAGAAAAAAGAGCAAAATATCTGATATATCAGGACTGAGAATCGGGTAGGCCTGCTTTCAATGAAAGTAGGAAGTGCTTAACCTTATTTAGTCTATCGACCACTTCTACATTATCAAATGTGTCCTTCTTATTTTCCTTAAGCTTCTGCTGAGCTCCTTGAAGGGTGAAGCCTCTTTCTTTGACCAAATGGAAAATCACCCTGAAATTCTCTAGGTCAGTTGGCGTGAACATGCGGTTGCCCTTCTTGTTCTTCTTAGGCTTGATGATGTCGAATTCCTTCTCCCAAAAACGAATGAGTGAATTATTCACCCCGAACATCTCAGATACTTCTGAGATGGAGTAATACAATTTCTCTACTTCCTTTTCTTTGTAGGGCATAGCTCAAAAATACATGATTTGGAGTAACCTTCGCTGAAAAGAGGGTACATGTTGGCTCGATAAATGTTTTAAAGTCTCAAATCAGCATCTTAGGTTAACTACCTTTGCAGTCAATTGCATAACAAATAATGAAAATCAAACTCGCACTGTTTTCTGTCGCTCTGTGCATTGGAACAGTATCACATGCTCAGTACAATGATTCTCACCTAAATGCAGGTCTAGGGGTTAACAGCCTGGGAGTACCACTGTATTTGAGCTATGATTTCCCCATCGTTGAAGACATCAATCTGTCCATTTGGACTTCTTTTCAGGCCACTACAGATAGATACTTCTATAATGGCTATGACCATAAATTGAAGCAAACCATTTTCGGTTTCGGTGTGTTAAGTCAATATTATATTGACCGAGTTGTCAATCTTCCTGAGCAATTCGATGTTTATGGAGGATTGGGCCTAGGGTTTTATGTATGGCAGACCAATACAGATCCGTTATTTGATTCTTATAGAGATTCAGGTGGCGGAGGTGTGGGTATTATAGGTACCGTAGGAGGGAGATATTACATCTCGAGTAAAGTTGCTCTGAACCTTGAAATTGCAGCAACTTCTAGAAATAGGCTTTCAGGAGGACACTTCGGAGTTTCCTTCAAGTTATAGTAAAATTCTCTTTTGAAAAGGAAAGGCTGGATTCGTCAATCCGTTTTTTATGACGATCAGTCAAAGGACTGATTCGCGTTCTTAGCCATGTCGATCATCTGATCATATTGCTCTTCGCTGATGTCGTTGAAATAGAAATCAATAGGATCAATAGGGTCTCCATTATACCGCACCTCATAATGAAGATGCGGAGCGGTTGATTTTCCAGTGCTGCCCACATAGCCTATAACTTCACCTCGCTTCACCTTCTGACCTGGTCGTGACTTGATCCTGCTCATGTGACCATATAAAGTGACATAACCATATCCATGATCAATGCGAATGTGGTTTCCGTAACCGCTTGATGCATTGTCAGCACGCAATACAGTACCATCTCCAGTAGCATAAATAGGAGTTCCAGTAGGAGCGGTGAAATCCATTCCTGCGTGCATCTTGGGTACCTTATAGTGAGGGTCAATACGCATCCCGAAACCTGAAGCCATGCGTGTCAAATCAGCATTAGAAACAGGTTGGATAGCAGGAATTCTGCTTAAGAGAGTTTCTTTATTCTTTGCTAGTTCTACAATCTCATCTAAGGACTGAGATTGAACAACAATTCGCTTAGCAATATCATCCAAGCGTTTATGCGTAGTAACAGTGAGATTAGAGAAATTATACCCTTCAAGATAGTTGTAGCGATTTACTCCGCCTATCCCTGACATACGTTCATTCGCATCTATAGGCTCAGCTTCAAAGATTACGCGGTAGATATTGTCATCCCTATGCTCAAGGTCTTTGAGCACTTCATCTAATTTACTCATGCGTCTGCTCAAGTCGCGGTATTGCTCCTGCAATTGATCATTCTCACGTTGGAGAATCCTCTCCTTTGGAGAATCAAGATAGGTATACGCGAAGAAGAGAACGATAGAAGTCAGGAAGAGCCCCGAGACAAGCATTGCAGCGATAGTGCGCAGGCGATCCTTCCATGTAAGGCGCACCTTTTCATAGTTAAGTGTCTCCGGATTGTACTTATATCGAATCTTTGTCATAGGCCTTGTAGGGCTTGCACTGACAATAGTAGGGATAATAATCTATTTTTGCAATCGCTTTGCAGGGCTGAACCCCTTGGTATACAGGCTTTTGACTATTTTTAACATCTTCATTTTCTATATCGATGACCAGTATTGAGATACGCCAGGCTTACCTTGATTTCATGAAAACTAAAGGGCACCACATTGTGGATTCAGCTCCTATGGTCGTCAAGAATGACCCAACTTTGATGTTCACCAATGCCGGTATGAATCAGTTTAAGGACCTCTTCCTTGGAAATTCACAGGTTAAATGGTCTAGGATTGCTAACTCTCAGAAGTGTCTTCGTGTTTCAGGAAAACATAATGACTTAGAAGAAGTAGGCGTGGATACCTATCACCACACTATGTTCGAGATGCTGGGCAACTGGTCTTTCGGGGATTATTTTAAGAAGGAATCTATCGAATGGGCCTGGGAGTTATTGACGGAGGTTTATGGCATAGATAAAGACAGGCTCTATGTGACCATTTTCGGGGGTGATGAACAAGATGGTCTTGCTGCAGATGAAGAGGCCAAAGAATTCTGGAAAGCTATTGTTCCTGAAGATCGAATTATCGCATGTTCAAAGAAGGATAACTTCTGGGAAATGGGGGATACTGGTCCATGTGGTCCATGTTCTGAAATTCACGTGGATCTGCGTGATGAGGATGAACGTAAAGAAGTAGATGGAGCAAGCTTGGTCAATCAGGATGATCCAAGAGTCATGGAAATCTGGAATCTGGTCTTTATGGAGTTCAATAGAAAGTCAGATGGAAGTCTGAGTTCCTTACCTGCCAAACACATTGATACAGGAATGGGATTCGAGCGTGTAACAGCTGCATTGCAAGGCAAGCGTTCGAATTATGACACAGACATTTTTCAGCCTACTATCCAGGCCATAGAGAAATTAACGAGCTTGAAATACACGGGTTCTGACTCTAAATCTGACATCGCTATGCGTGTCATATCAGATCACATACGTGCGGTGAGTTTTTCTATTGCTGATGGGCAATTACCATCGAATACAGGAGCAGGATATGTAATCCGAAGGATATTAAGAAGGGCTATTAGATATGCGTACAGTTTTCTAGATGTGAAAGAAGCGTTCATTTATCAGTTGATTCCTGTATTAGTAAAGCAGATGGGCGGTCACTTTAAAGAGTTGGCAGCCCAGGCGGATCTCATAACACGTGTGATAAAGGAAGAAGAAGATTCCTTCCTGCGCACCTTGAGCAAGGGGATAAATCGCCTTGAGAATATTGCATCTGAAAGCAAAAAGTCTGTGTCAGGAGATAAAGTGTTTGAGCTCTACGACACTTATGGATTTCCTGTTGACCTCACTGCCCTTATTCTCAGGGAGAAGGGATTAGAGATGGATGAGAAAGGGTTTCATGCTGAGCTAGAAAAGCAAAAAGCGCGTTCTAGGAAGGATGCAAATTCAGTAACAGGAGATTGGGTTGTCCTGAGAGAAGACGAGGTGGAAGAATTCGTGGGGTATGATCATCTTCAGTCCACAGTTCATGTGACTCGCTATCGTAAAGTAGAACAGAAAGGAAAGGCCTTATATCAAGTAGTTTTGGATAATACTCCATTCTACCCTGAAGGGGGCGGACAAGTAGGAGATACAGGGACTATCATTTTCGATGGGGGAGAAGTGATGAAGGTCATGGATACGAAGAAAGAGAATAACCTCATTCTTCATTTCAGCAATACTATGCCTACAGGTATTGAATCATCAGCTATCGCTCAGGTCAATGAAAACTCAAGAGCTGCCACAGAAAAAAATCATTCCGTGACACACCTATTGCATAGAGCATTGAGAGAAATATTAGGGGAGCATGTCCAACAGAAAGGGTCCCTGGTGAATCCCGATTATCTGCGTTTTGATTTTTCTCACTTCAGCAAGGTTGAAGCGGAGGAGATGCGCAAGATAGAAATACGTGTGAATGAGCTGATTAGACAAGATGATGCCCTGGTTGAAAATCGTTCTATGTCTATCAAAGATGCCATAGATCAAGGTGCCATTGCACTCTTTGGTGAGAAGTATGGTGATGTAGTGCGCACTATTTGTTTTGGAGAAAGCATGGAACTATGCGGAGGAACTCACGTGAAAAGAACTGGCCATATTGGCTGGTTCAGAATTAGTTCAGAATCTGCAGTGGCGTCAGGGATTAGGAGGATAGAGGCTAAAACTGCTTTAGCGGCAATGGATGAGATTTATGAACAACTAGAAGTATTGAATGAGGTAAAGGAGAGTCTAAAGAACCCAGCAGATATTAAAAAGGCTGTTCAAGACATACTTGCTGAGCGACAAGCATTGAACAAGCAGTTAGAATCCTTTGCCGCAGAACAATTAAAAAGCGTCTATACCGAGCTGTTATCCAGGCTAGAAAAGAAGGATGGTCTTGAAACGCTTATCATGCAACTAGATGTGGATGCAAAAGCAATGAAAAATGTCATTTTCAGGCTAAAGGAAGCAAGACCTGAAGCCTTTGTAGTTCTAGCGTCAGAACACGATGGAAAGGTAGGATTGGCAATCGGAATTGGAGATAAAGCCATTGAATCTAAAGGATGGGATGCTGGAAAACTTATTAGAGATTGGGCCCAAGAAATAGACGGTGGTGGTGGCGGTCAGGCCTTTTTCGCTTCAGCAGGAGGCAAAAAGGCGGCTGGAATTCCAGCCGCCCTTAATAAAGCGAGAGAGTTTCTTAAGAACGATCAGGCATAAGCACCCGCTCCGTTTACATGGCTTTGTCCATAAGCTGGACCTTCATATTCAATCTCGTAGCTAAGTCCTAAGTTTAAGACATATAGGACATTCAACAGGATCACAAGTATATAGTCGAAGACAGTATTTCTTCCGAAGGAATTACATAGGTCAATGTGAGCCCATATCATGAATATTGAGAAGACCAAGAAGCTTACAGCTAAAACACTGAAGGATAGCCATACTTGCGAAAATCCTGCGGTTCCTTGAGCGAATTCGATCAATCCTTGATAATCTGCCATCAATGTGATTAAGATAGCCGTTAAAGGCAAAATAATGTAAAGTACATGCCATATTGGTCTTCCTATCACTTTCATAAAAGTGATGAAGTTCCATATGGGCACAATAGCTGATATAGCAGGTTGGTCAGCTTTTGCATAGAGTCTCATTTGTGCCACTATCCCAACAAATGTCAAAAAGGGCACTAAGACGAAAAGACCTTCTCCAAAGTTAGACTGGAGGTATTCGATAATTGCGTATATAAAATCCATAGCGTATTTAAATTTGCGTGCTTAGCTGCTTATTAGGTGGTCAATCCAAACATAAGACGACTTGCTGAGCTATAGGTTGCCTGTGCTACTTGATATAAGCTTTGAGGGATTCATTGTAAAAGACATATAATCAATGATATATCTGCATAAACAAGAGGAAATATTCCTAGAGATCACAATAAAAAAGGAGAAAAGATCCTTTATTTCCTCTTGATACTGCAGCCCATCGCAGGAGTTTCGACTCTTTTTATAGGCAGATCATCACCTAAAGCTTCCAAGGCCTCCAAGAGATAGGGTTCTTTCACTTCTCTAGCTTTGTTCACATTATCATCAATGGCGCCCGTATACACTAATTCCATATCTGAATTGAACAGATATACATGTGGTGTGCGCATAGCCCCGAAGGCATCAGCAAGGACATGATCCTTATCTAAGACATATTTACTTCTGTAATGTTGAGCACTTGCATGTGCCTTCATATCCTCTAGATTATCTCCTTGATTACGTTTGGCTTCATTAGAATTAACTAATACCATTCCTATTCCTTGTTCTTCAGACATAGTGAAGAGTTCATTATATCGACCTTCCCACCCTTCTGACTTAGTGCCATTACCTACAACGAAGGGACAGGTATTACAAGAGAAAATCACGAGAAGACCTTTTTCTTCTGAAACATCTTCCAACGTCAATTTCTTGCCGCTAATTTCTTGCATAGACAATTCAGCTAACGGTGCTTTATCACCGATGGATAGACTCTCCATGTCTTGTGACGAGCAGGAAAAGAATACGAATATGAATGCGAGTAGAATTGAATTCTTCATGAGGATTTCTGTAGATAGCTGAAGTATGAAGGTAAAATAAAAAAGGCCAGACAATGTCTGGCCTTTTTTCAAATTCACACAGTAATTATTGTTTTACCCAACGCTGTAAGACTTGTGCAGTTCCATCGCTAAGTCTAATGAAATACATTCCTGATTCTAAAGATTGTATGTCCATTCTATACGTATTGGACTTCTGAGTATCCATTTCTGATTCCATGACCACTTTTCCGGTCATGTCTAGTACCTGAACATTCAACTTGACTGCTGAGGATTCACTCCAGCGGATATTAAGTTCTCCTTGAGCTGGGTTAGGATAGATATATAAGTTCTCCATGGAGATGAATGACTTCGAAGAAGATTCCAGGAAGGAACTTCCATCATTAATCACATTACCTGGAGCGGTAAAATACTGCCATGCACTATATGTAGAGTTTACTGCTACTCCCGCTTCACGACAGCTGCAACGTATTCTCCAACGATACTCATCTCCGGCAACCAATTGGCTAAGCGGGAAATTCTTCTGTGTTGGAGCAACTGTTCCATTGAAACTTCCCACATTGAATGTTCCATTGTTAGTTAATGCAGTTCTATTTCCTTGAATGGTACAACGAGCAGAATTAGCATAGGAATTCCAGCTTAAGGTTAATTGACTTGCACTGAAGCCAGCATTCATTCCGGTTGGGGGATTAACGAAATTAGCTGGGTCACAACCTGTGACAGGAGCATTCACACAGAAGGCTGTGCTTTCATTATCAACAAAATCGGCTCCGCTTGCAAGTACAGCACCTGTGGAGGAATTCAAAGAATAGCTTCCTGTACCATATACACAGCACATTCCATCTCCATAAGAATCAAGAACATTCAAGGTATAACATCCGTCATTCAAACAGATAGCGATAGTTAATGTGGATCCATCAGCCTGTGAACCATAGGGTCCACCGTTTGCGACAGTTCCTCCATTTGCATCAGTGATATTCCAACGGGTCTCTTCAGGATAGTTGTCAAAGTTTAAGGTCAATGTCACTTCTTCACCTGTGCAAGGGCATGTTGGACAGGAAGGTCCACCACAATCTACACCAGTCTCAGTTCCATTCTGGACACCATCAGTGCAAGAAGGACATACGTTGGCACATGGGCCACCACAATCCACGCCTGTTTCCCCTCCATTCTGGATGCCATCTTCACAAGTAGGTTCTGCTGGTGTTCCACAAGCAGCAGAAGCTAGTAATGACACTCTGGCTCCTCCTGGCTCGAATAGCGCACGCATTCTGCTTTTCTGACCAGTTGAGAAGAGATTCATACACGAATCATCCGTATAATCCATATAGTTCTGAACCATATCTAATGTGCTACAAGAGACATGTGTCAATGGACAACCATAATTTGCACCATCAGATATAGGTGTATCGCTCACGAGATCATCTTGACTGCATCCACCGTCACCCCATATATGTCTAAGGTTTAACCAATGTCCTACTTCGTGGGTTGCCGTTCTTCCTAAGTCAAAAGGAGAAGTAACGGTGCCTATATTCCCGAAGTATGCATAGTCTATTACAATTCCATCAGTCGCAGCTGCTCCGCCAGGGAACTGAGCGTAACCAAGTATGCCTCCACTGATATCACATACCCACATATTCATATACTGTGCACGTGGCCATGCGTTTATACCTCCTGAAGAAGTATATTTTACCGCGTCAGAGCTATAACTGAAGGCCGTAGTTGATGTCTGGGTTCGTGTGATTCCAGTTGTTGCATCACCTGTAGGACCTACGCTAGCTAAGCAGAATTCTATCTCTGTATCGTCAGCTTGACTCCATGCGTTGTCAGCATCAGCGTTCAATCTTCTGAAATCTTCGTTAAGAATGTCAATTTGACTTTGAACCTGCGCTGTCGAAACATTCTCAGCAGTAGTGTTATAAACAACATGCACAACTACAGGAATAGTGATGATTCCATCCACAGCCCTGAAAGAGGTCTGTTCAATCTGTCGTGTGAATTCTTCTATGCGATCCAAACTTTGAATTCGCTTAGGGTCATTTTGCTTCTGTAGTTCCAGGTAATCGCTAGAGGCGCAATTTCTTTGAGCATCCAGTTGGAATGGTGTAATAAAGAGAGTCATGGAAAATAGCCAAAATAGAAGGCTCTTCATCTGTTAGGTTTTTTATTGAATAAAAGTCGAATGCAATAAACTGTCTTGAACTAGTTAGTTTTTTATTGCGAGCATAAATTTAACATAGCCTTGTTTGAAGGCAAGTCCTTTCTGCTGGAATAGGGGCTTTTCTCAAAAAAAACCTTTACAACTATTAGAATTCTACCGTGAATTCAACTCTGCGATTCTTTGCTCTTCCTGCTGCTGTCAAGTTATCTGCAACTGGAGTGCGCTCTCCAAACCCTTGGCTTCTCATTCTGTCTCTTTCGATTCCTTTTTGATCGATATACGTCATAACTGCTGCAGCTCTTCTGTCTGAAAGATCTTGATTTATGGCGTCATCACCTTGTGAATCAGTGTGTCCTTGGATGAAGAGCTTATATGCCGTGTTCTCTTTCATAATGTCAGAAACATTGTTCAATATTCCGAAAGAACTAGGCTTGATAATGTCTTTTCCGCTTTCGAATTGAATTCCTTGTAAAGCCTTGGTGAAGACTTGCTTCACGGCTGCTGAGACCTCCGGGCATCCCTTATTCTTGGCAATACCAGCCACATCTGGGCATTTATCAAGATTGTCTGCAACCCCATCTCCATCTCTGTCAGGACATCCTTTCATGGCTTCAGAGCCAGCATCGTTGGGACAAGTGTCCTTGTCATCAGAAATTCCGTCTCCATCAGTGTCTTTGCATCCATTGAATTCTTTCAATCCTGCTACGTCTGGGCAAACATCTTCTTTGTCCATTATTCCATCATCGTCCCTATCAGGGCAACCTGCGAAAGCGGCCAGGCCTTTTTCATCAGGGCAAGTATCGTGCTTGTCAGCTACGCCATCATTGTCTCCATCAGGACAGCCTTTCATCTCTGCTGATCCAGGCGCATCTGGGCATTCATCTTCAGCATCAGTTATTCCATCTCCATCAGAATCAGGACAACCATTTAAGGCCGCGAGCCCTTTAACTTCAGGACAAGCGTCTTCTTTGTCGGTTATGCCGTCTCCATCTGTGTCCTTCTTAGCTCCAAGATTTAATTTAAGACCGGCAGTCAAGGTCATGTAATTATCATTTAGACCACTGTTCAAGCGGTCAATCTGATCACTGCTGGTATACCTGAATGTATTTCTTAGGTCAAATGAAAGACGCTGGCTGATCGGAATTTTGATTCCTGCGCCCCAAGAAAACTGTCCTACTAGATTATCCAAGACAATCAAGGTATCACCTGATATATCTGTCATTCCTCCTCCTGCAAGCACGTATGGGGCAATCTTCGCATCTTCTTTGAAAAGGTGACCATTATTCAACTTGTACTTAAGCTGGAAATCAAGAGCGGTCATATCAGCCTTGAATTCCCCCATACCCCCTTTATGTCCTATCTCGCCAGTGGAGACGTTAATCGCAAAATCGAACGAAGGATTCACATATATGCCTAACTCAGCTCCAAAATGGAAGAAGGTCTCATCACCTCCGAAATCAAACAAGGTATGGCTATCTATTTCTCCGATGAAATCTACGGGACCTCCAAAGATTCCAATGCTTACAGGATAATCTTTGTTTTGGGAAAGAGTGGTAAAAGAAATCGCAATTAGAGCGAACAATACTGTTCCTAGTCTCTTTGTCAACATGATTTTTTTGTTTTAAATGGGTTGAGCTTCATTGGGACAAAGTAAGGATCTATAAGTCACTATGTTCCCAGAGCTTGAAGTTTCATTGACATGTCTTCGTAGAATCTAGTGATTGTTGATGGATCCCCTCCGCATAGTCTAAAGTATTGTGCAACATTCCGAAACCTGTACTAAGATGTATTCGTATAAAGAACTGTCTAGAAAGATTCAGAAGGATGTTAGAATACTATAAGTTAGCACTAGTTCGTGCCGGAAATAATAAGAGACATTTCAAGAGGGAAATGAGAACTGCCCTAAAAGAGCTAGCTAATCCCAATGAACGCAAGGCACTCAAAGATTGGTTCAAGCGAAGCACAGCCAAGCTTAACGGACAATAATCTCATACTCGAAAGTCACTCGGTCATCAAAACCCATGCGATACGCATGATGCTTTCGATCACTGCGAATCATGAGATGAATCAGACCTTGTTTCTCAACCATTCTGCGGTCAATGGGCACTAGGACAATATTATTCGCCTGCCATTTCCCGTGCTGGCATCTATAGCCTAATTCTTTTTCTTCAGGGTCATATGCGGTGATTATGAACTCTAACTCATCCCCTGCATACAATGTATTCGAAGTGCGCAGTCTACGTGGATTCCCAGGAGTCCAGAGATTGCCTAGATTATCTTTCACTGATTCTATCCTCGGATAAGGGCCACCTATTTCTTGCTTACTCCGATGAAGGATTATTCTGCTTCGAATATCTCCTGCAATACCTAATAACAAGTGTTTCTGATGCCTGAAAAGTTCTCTTCTTCGGCTATCAGGATTCCTGTAATCGTTTAGAATTTTCAAGAAAGTATCCAAGGTCTGTTTGTCTTCGAAGACTTCGCCCATTTCATCAGACCAGCACTGAGCAATTAACTCTCGCAATTCTTCAAGGTTTGCGTATTGAATTGCTTTTTCTTTACCCTTGATTGCGTTAGCACCCTTCTCGTCATGTGCTTTTCTCTCGGTCCACTTGACCATGAGCTTCTTAGTCAAGTCGTTCTCGTTTGTCCAAAGTTCCCCGTACTTCTTAGAAAATGACTGATGAAGGAATTCCCTCAATGCATTTTCTGCGTCATATATCTCTCGTGTTATATCCATTGAGTTTCTCTGTGCCGAAAGGTAAAGGTATATCTTTGAAGCCCATGAATTCAGCAGAAAAGGACTTCCATTCACTCGGTGTTACCAGGCAATTCATTAATGCTATGGAGGACATGGGGTATGAAGAGCCTACAGAAATCCAAGTCAAAGCTATACCCAGGTTACTGGCTGGTCAAGATTTAATTGGAATAGCTCAGACAGGCACAGGTAAGACAGCAGCTTTCGTGGTACCCATGCTCCAGCGCCTGAAATATGCGTCTATCGATATTCCTAGGGCTATCATTTTAGAACCCACTAAGGAACTCGTCATTCAGACAGAATCTATGGTGAGAAAATTAATGGCTTATACCGACTTACGCGCAGTGGCTATTTATGGAGGAGCAGCCATTAAAAGCCAAAGACAAGCATTAGAAGATGGCGTAGACATTATAGTCGCGTCTCCAGGAAGATTTATGGAGCTCTATCTGAGTGGCCATTTGAAAACGAAGAAATTAGAAGTACTCGTTCTTGATGAAGCTGACAGACTCATGGACATGGGATTCATGCCGCAGCTGCGATCCTTCCTGGAAGTGATTCCGGTGAAGCGGCAGAACATGCTCTTTAGCGCCACCTTCGGGGAGAAGGTTGAAAGCCTTTCTTCTGAATTTTTAGAATTCCCCACTCGGGTTGAAGTCTCTCCGCAGGCCAGCACAGCAGATACTATTGAGCAGCGACTTTATCACCTTCCTAATTTCAAGACGAAACTCTTTTTCATTGAAAGGTTATTGAATGCAGAAGACATGCCTAGAGTGCTCATTTTCTGTCGCACTAAGGATAGAGCTGACAGAGTATTCAGATTCCTTGAGCGCAAAGTAGAAGGTGAAGTGCGTGTAATACATTCTAATAAAGGACAGAATACCAGAATTAACGCTTTCAGAGCTTTTCAAGAAGGAGAGGTGCGTGTTCTGGTGGCTACAGATGTGAGCGCAAGAGGTATAGATGTGGCTTTGGTAAGCCATGTTGTAAACCTAGATATCCCAAGGACTATCATAGATTATACGCATCGCATTGGCAGAACGGGAAGAGCTAAAAATCAAGGAGTGGCGATTTCCTTCGCTGATCCTTCTGAGATGTTCTACATAAAGAAAATCCAAGTACTCATTCAAATGCAGATTCCACTATTAAAGGCTCCTAAAGATCTTGAAGTGATGGATTTTCTTCCAAGAGAAGAAAGAGAACTAGCCATGGAATTAGACAGACAAAAAAAACTGGCTGATCCTACTTTCAAAGGAGCATTCCATGAGCGTAAATCAGTATTGAAAAGAAAGGGCTTACTCTAGCTCAAGATGCTCTCCACAAAACCTGCAATACGTAGCATCTTCATCATGGCCATCCTTTGAACAAGAAAGACAAGCTCGTGTATTCAGGTGTACAGAATTTTTAGTCAATTCAGCAGTCACTATCCCCGTGGGCACTGCGATAATTGCGTATCCAATAATCATAATGAAAGAGGCGAAGAATTTTCCTAATACTGTTACAGGAGCTATATCTCCATATCCAACAGTGGTCAATGTGACTATGGACCAATAGATACTTTGTGGAATACTTGTGAATCCTGCTTCTGGGGGTTCAATCATGTACATCACACTTCCTGTGATGGTAACGATGCTCAAGACGCTTACTAGAAATACAGTGATTTTGGCTCGGCTGGCCAGCAGTGCTCTCTGCAGCGTGGCTGCTTCAGTTAGGAATTGAGCTAATTTCAGAACTCTAAATATCCTTATTAAGCGAAGGGTTCTTATTCCCACTAAAGAATGTGATACAGGTAAGAAAAGACTGATGAAATAAGGCAAAATCGCCAAGAGGTCTATCAACCCATAAAAAGAGAGCACATAGCCCTTTGGCTTCTTCAATGAGACAATCCTCGCTATATACTCAAACGAAAAGAAAATAGTGAAGATGGTCTCGAGGGCGTAAAAGTATATACCGTAGTTAGTTTTGACTGATTCTACACTTTCAATCATTACAGTAAGGACACTGAGAATAATCAACGTGAAGAGAACCACATCGAAAATCTTACCCAGGGGTGTATCCGCCTCGAATACTAATTCATGGAGCTTTTTACGCCATGGAGGGAATCCGGCTGTGTCTTTCCTTTTTGCGGTCATCTAGGGGCCAATGTTACTAAATAGATACAATAGACGTTCAATTCAGATTGGAAAGGGGCATTTTGACAATAGGGTTTTATGAAAGATTCGTTGGTCATAGCCACTTAATCCAGCGCCCGCTTATTGAAGATGAGGTACCCGAAATTGATAATCCAAGACCATGGTTCCTCGCGTTGGTCATAATAGTTCAAGCTCAAACTAACTGGTCCCAATGGGCTATGAAAGACCGTACTTGCGGATCCTATATAGAATCGTTTCAAAAAATCTTCAGAATAAACAGGTTCTCTCCCATCACCTAGTAAAATCTCGTTCACAGGTTGAAAAATGTAATTTTCTAATCTGAAATCAATACTATTTGAGACAGAGTAAACCAGTTTCAATCCTCCAGTGAGGAATTTATGTGCCCTGAATTCATCCTGGAATAGAGTTCGGCTTTCAGGAATGGGCTGGAAATATGGAGCCACGAGTAAGCTTGCCTTTCTATTTGAGAAGAACTCTTGTGTGGAGAAAACCCCTTCAAATTCGACCCCTATTTTTAATTGACCTACTGTCTTAAAGTAATTCTCGTATCTGGCTCTGAAGACAAACCAATCAAGCCAACCGGTGAATTCTTCAGTTAATATGCCAGTGGACCCGGGATAAGTATGTTCTTTTCCATTGACAAAGCGAGCCTTGAGACTTAGAAAATTTCCCTTGTTAGGATATAGTTTCTTATTCAAAGTGCTGCGCTCATAGCCTAAGCTGGTGCTGAAGAAAGTGAAGGAAGTAACATCAGCCGTATCCGTTGCTGTGAATTCTTCTGTCTGATAATATTCATCTTCATTCAAGCCACCTTTGAAATCTAGAAGTAACCTTCCTCTATTTCCTATGGCTCTCCCGAATGTTAATGCGCCAACTGTTTCTTGCTGAAGAATAAATGAAGGTTTAGTCTCTTGGAAGAACGTGGCGAAACTTCTGAAGTAATCCCATTGCTGCCTCACACCGCTTAAAGAAAAGAAAAAGGGATTTTTAGTCGGAATATCGAATCGAGCTTCAACAAGTAATGAGTTGTAGAATTTCCCGAAATAGGAATTGGCCATAAGCGCCTTTGGTGTGGAACCTAAGATGTTATAGCGCAGCGCTACGAAGCCTGTGTTTACCGGTCGAGAAGAGATGTTTCCACCAAAATCTATGAAGATTTTCTTTTCTTTTTGGACTTTTACATCCAT